>CAZMRP010000648.1:0-3494 GCA_964568275.1 uncultured Myxococcales bacterium | reverse complement strand
GCCGGTGCTGCATCCGCAGTAGGCGTCCACGCCTTCGCCGAGGCAGGTGCCGCCGGAATGGCCGGCGGCGCGGCAGGCCTCGTCGCACGCGGTGGGATCGCAGGTGGCCGGGGTGCCGTCGGCACCGCCGTCGGTGGCGTCCTCGGCGGTGTCGACGGGGACGTCGGCCGGCACGTCGGCGCCGCCGTCGACCTCGGGGTCGGGGTCGCCGATGCAGGGCGCGTCGGGCTCGCTGTCGTTGTACGTGATGACGATGTTCGACATCGTCATCGAGGCGGCGCCGCGATTGGCGATCATCACGAAGTAGTCGCCGGGGTCGAGCGTGCGGTCGGCCTCGCAGTAGACCGCCTCGTAGCGGTTGCCGGCGAGGGCGGTGGCGTCGGCGGCGAGGTCGGCGTTGTCGCTGACGGCGGCGCCGCGGTAGGTGAACTCGAGCGGGTCGGGGCCCTCGCGCCACAGCAGGTGCGGGGTGAGGGTGCCGGGCATCATGCCGCCGGTCTGGGCGGTGAACTCGGCGCGCAGCTGGCGCTGGCCGGCGGGGACGGTGACGCGGAACATGGCGTAGCCGGGGACGTAGGGGGAGGTGGCCAGGCTGCCGGTGCCCTCGCCCAGCATCATCGGGAACGGGGTGCCGTCGGCGTCGAGGATGCGCCGGCAGTCGAGCACGTTGCGTCGCTCGAACTCGGCCCGCGCCTCCTCGGCGACGCTGGCGCCGAGGGCGGAGACCAGCTCGGCGCGGGTCGCGAGGGCGGCGGCGGCGAAGTCGGAGTCGCCGACCAGCGTCATCAGCGCGTCGTAGTACGGCTGGGCGAGCGTTTCGCCGTGGAGTTGGTACAGCTCCCAGGCGGCGCTGGAGAAGGGCACCGAGTCCTGGTGGACCTCGCCGATCATGTCGTCGGGGCAGCGGGTGGTGTTCTCCAGGTTGCGGATCGCGCCGCCGGCCGCCAGTCCGGCGCCGCCGTACTCGCCGATCAGCGGGTCGCCGGTCATGAACATCGGGAAGATGTCGGAGTAGGCCTCGGAGAGGGCGCCGGGGCCGATGTCGAGCCCCTGGTCGTCGAGCGCCGCGCCGATCCAGTTGACCTCGGCCCAGGTCACGGCGTGGGTGAACTCGTGGTACACGATGTCGCCGTCGTACGAGAAGTCGCCGAGGGTGCCTTGGCCGAAGAGGATCGAGTCGAGGTCGCGGGGGATGTAGGCCGACATCTCGCCGGCCGGCATGAACATCGCGTTGTCGAACGGGTAGAGAATGCCGTTGGGGTCGGTGATGTTCTCGAGGTCGTACCCGCCGCCGGCGGTGTCGATCGGGATGCGGAAGTTGACCGAGGCGGCGAGCGGCGACGTGGGCAGCTCGCCGAAACCCAGCGCCTGGAAGTAATCGTAGACCTTCGTCGCGTGGTAGAACATCGCCGCTTCGGCGAACAGGTCCTCTTCCGCGTGGTCGTCGTTGTCGGTGAACAGGAAGTCGTGCTCCGCGTCGCCCGTCGCGACCTGCACTGCGGAGCAGATGTGGACGTCGCGCGAGAAGCCCATCATGTCCACGGGGATCGTCTCGTGCCGGTCGATGCAGTTGCGCGACAGGATCAGCTCTCCCGTCAGGTAGTACGGGTCCTCGGTCCAGGCCGGCAGATCGTCGAGGGTGACCTGGGTGACGGTCGGCGTCTTCACCGGGTTCTCCTCGAAGACGTTGGCCAGGCGGTCGAACCAGACGCGGTTCTCGCGGCCGAGCAGCTCGCCGGAGCGGGCGTCGATCCAGACGACCCAGTTGGCGAGCAGCGCGGGGACCGCGCCGGTCTCGATCTGCCAGGCCAGGCGGGCCTCGCCGCCCAGCGGGTAGTACACCAGCCCGGCCCAGATCCGCTCCGGGTCGGCCGCGGCGATCAGTCCGGGCAGTTCGAGCGCGTCGGCGACGGCGTTCGCAGAGCCGACCAGCGGCGTGGACGGGGCGATGTGGGCGAACGGCTTGAGCGACGAGTTGACGATGCGCAGGAGGCCGTCGCCGTCGAAGCGCAGGGCGACCTCGCCGCGCACGACGGGGATCCCGTCGATCCGCTCGCGGTAGCGGAGGACGCTGCCGCGGGCCAGGGGCACCTCGCGGTCGAACCGCAGCTCGGCGCCGGGGGCCAGGCCGAGTGCCCGGCCGTGGGTCGCCAGGAAGCGCAGCGCGGCGCCGCGCAGGTCGGTCGTCGTCTCGACCGTCAGCCGGCCGACCAAGGTTCGCAGGGCGGGTTGCCCGGGTGTCCGCAGGTGGCTAAGCTCAGGCCCGGCGATCGCGCGCAGGCCGGCGAGGGATTCCTCGACCGGGTCGGCGGTCGCGGGGGCGACGGCGAGGACGACGAGGGTGGCGACGACGGCGGCGAGACGATTCATGGCGTGCCTCCTGGGGTGGGTAACGACACGCAGGGAGTGTGCGGCGTGACTCACCGGGCGTCAAGGGCGCTGCTCGGTGCGGCGTCGGCGGCCCTGCTGTTCGGCGCGGGGTGTCCGGCCGAACCGGTGGTGCCCGGCGACTGCGACCCGCCCTGCGACGCCTCGTACCAGGTGTGCAACCTCGGCCGCTGCGTGAACGTCTGCCCGGCGCCCTGCGGCACCGGGCGGCGGTGCGACTTCGCGACGGGGCGGTGCGTGAGCGAGGTCGACGCGGGACCGGACCACGGCGGTTGCCCGTGGCCGGACTCGGACGGCGACACGCTCCCGGACTTCATGGAGGGTGAGGACGACGCGGACGGCGACACCATCCCCAACCACCTCGACCTGGATTCCGACGGCGACACGGTCTACGACCGGGACGAGGCGGGGGACGCGGTGTGCGGCACCGACCCGCTGGACACCGACGGCGACACGACCCCGGACTTCCTCGACCTGGACAGCGACGACGACGGCTACCCGGACGCCGAGGAGGCGGGGGACGACCGGCTGGAGACGCGGCCGCGCGACACGGACGGTTGGGGCGTGCCCGACCTGCGGGACACCGACAGCGACAACGACGGGCTGAACGACGCGCAGGAACTGGCGCTGGGCACCGACCGGCGGCTGGTGGACACCGACGGCGACACCTTTACCGACTTCGAGGAATGGGGCGCGGGGAGCGACCCGCTGGACGCGGAGTCGGTGCCGTCGACGGACGTCTGGTACGAGCGGGTGCCGTACGACAGCACCTCCGTGCGCCGCCAGTTCACGTTCACGGTGGACTTCAAGGACATCGACCTGGTGTTGGCGCTCGGCTGTTCTCGGGGAGCGGCGGCGGCGCTGGACGAGCTGGCGGCGGGGTTTGCGGCCGAGGTGGCGCCTCGGATCGCGGGCCGGCTGCCGCGGGCGACCGTGGGAACCGTCGCGTTCGGCGACGGCGAGCAGTTGGCGGCGAAGCTCGGGGCGCCGGTGGGACGGGTGGCGGCGAACACGACCGACCCGGTGGTGTGGACGGCGGGCCCGGCGACGCTGCCGGAGTGCGGCGACGGGGAGAGCGCGGCGCTGCTGGGCGATTTGGTGATGTT
>CAZMRP010000647.1:0-3505 GCA_964568275.1 uncultured Myxococcales bacterium | reverse complement strand
GCCGGCCGGGCGGCCGCCGCGTGCGACCTGGGCGCGACCGAGGTGCCGTAGCTCAGCCGGCGGCTTCGCGGTCCAGCCGCGCCACCACCGCCAGGCACAGCCGCACGGCCTCCTCGAGGTGCTCCTCGCGGAGGTGCTCGGGCGAGTCGCCGGGCGAGTGGTAGTGGTCGAGGAACCCGGCGTCGGTCAGGCGGATCAACGATGCGGCGGCGAGCCCGCGGCGGCTGAAGCTGGCGGCGTCGGTCAGGCCGTGCGTCAGGTACCTGCGGGCGAGCGGGATCCCGGCGTCGCGGGCCGCGTCCTCCACCAGCCGCATCGCCTCCGGGTCGTGCCGGGCGCCGGCGAGCATCTCGCCCGTCAGCAGGTAGAGCCGGCCGGACTGCCCGAGGCTCTCGAGGTTGACCAGCACGGCGTCCCGCAGCTCGTCGCGGTGCCGCAGCGCGAAGTCGCGCGAGCCCTTGAGTCCGGCCTCCTCGGAGCCGAACCCGACGGTGCGGACCTCGACGTGGCGGGGCCGCTCCGCCGTCAGCCGGCGGATCGTCTCCCAGGCCGCGGCGACGGCGCTCAGGTTGTCGTTCGCGCCGGGCACCGCGTCGCGGCGGATCATCCCGCCCAGGACCAGCAGTGCGAACACGCCGCCCAGGCCGCACAGGCCGAGCAGCGCCCACTCGACGGGGCCTCGTCCGCCGCCGGCGCCGAGCCCCGCGGCGAGGCGCCAGACGCCGAGCCCGAGCAGCGTCAGGTAGGAGACGAAGAACAGCACCATCCCGCGGGAGAGCCAGGGGAACCACGACGCGCGGGCCAGGAGCGGCATGCGGAAGGCCGAATCGATGTGCCCCGCGAACAGCACGGTCCGCCGCCGCTCGCCCGTCGGCGCCAGCGTTCCATGGACGTTCGTGCTGTCGGCGCCGGGCAGCACCAGTGCGGGCAGGTCGAGGTCAAGGACCCGGTGGGCGAGCAGGACGAGGATGGCCAGGCCGAGGAAGGCCAGCGTGCCGAAGGGGCAGACGAGGTAGACGCCGAGCGCCAGCAGGTAGCTGCCGCCCATCGTCGCCAGCAGTCCCTGGAGGCCGAAGGGGGTGGTGCGGAAGCGTTCCGTCGCGGCGGGCAGGCCCCAGCTCTCGAGCCGCGCGCGGAGTCGTTCGGCCGCGGCGGCTTCGGCGGGGCTGCCGGAGGCGCGCGGGCCGATCTCCCGACACAGCTCATCGATCAGGTCGCGGACCTGCGGGCCCGGGGCCGAAGCACTACTCTCCGGCATCGGGCGGGGTCCAGCCGGGGTCGTAGGTTTCGCCGGGGTCGATCCCGCCGTCGGCGTAGTTCTCGTAGATGTCGATCGGCGCCGTATCGACCGCATCGCCGTCGTCGTCGCCCTCGACGCAGCCGCCGACGGCGACGCCTGCGGCGAGCGACAGGGTGGCGGCCACGGCGCGCATCACCCGGCGCTTGCCGTGCTGCGCCGGCCGCAACCGGGCGATCATCGCCTCGAGCGTCCGCTCGGGCACCGCCTGCAGCGTGGCCCGCTCGGCCGGCGTGAGCCGGACCCGGGCCGCGTCCAGGGCCCCGGCGCGGTCCTCGAGCAGTCGGCGGCGGAAGGTCCCGTCGATGGCCGCGAGGTACAGCAGCTTCTCGATGCCGACCGGCACCTCGGCCGTGGCGTGCACGCGGCGCTCGCGCTTGCCATCGACGACGGTGCAGGCCGAGCGGGTCTCGAGCGGCTGTTCCGGCGGTGCGGCTGCGGGCCGCTTCCGTTCCGTGGTGCGTCGGGCCATCGGTCACCTCCCTGTGCGGTCGAGTCTACGACTGCGGACGGGCGTCGTCCACCGCGAGGGCCGTCGTCAATCGATGCAGGTCGTCGGGGCGCGGCCGGCCAGACCGGGCCTTCGGCAATCGTAGAGGACCTCGCCGAGCACGTTCACGCAGCCGAAGATCATCGTCCGCTCGCTGCACGTCCCGCGGGCGATGTAGCGCCGCTCGCCCGGGCCGCACGCCGGGGCCGCCGCGGCCTCCGGGTCGTCGTCCGCCAGTTGCGTCCAGCCGTCGAACATGCACCGTCCGTCGCAGTCGGCGCCGGTCGTGCAGGGTTCCCCGGCGTCCCGTGCCGTGCAGTCGCAGCCCTCGAGGCTCATGATGCCCCAGCGTCCCCAGGTGCCGTCGCAGGCGCGGCACTCCGCCTGGGCCGCCTCGCGGAGCAGGTTGCGGATCGTCAACGGGGCGGGGACGCCCTCGAACGGGAAGCCGTCCGCGGTGCGTCCCCGGACGCGGAGCTCGTACTCCCCGGCGCCCCACAGCATCGAGTCCTCGAACCGCTCGCCCGGCTCGAGCCGGACCGTTCCGGGAGCCGGCTCCCACCGCCGGATGGCGCCCCCGCTGCGGGCGTGGAACTCGAGCTGCACCAGCTCGACGGGCTCGGCCGAGCAGTTGCGCACGATCGTCGGCACGGCGACCGAGTCGGGGCAGCCGACGAGGCTCTCGCACGGCAGGTGCACCTCCTGCGGCAGGGCGACGAGGCCGGTGGTGCCGTCCTCGCAGGCGCCGGGGCGCGGTCGCGGTTCGTCGTCCGGCAGGCGGACCCTGTCGCGCGCGACCCAGGCGTGTTGCAGGTCGCCGCACGGGTCGTTCTCGGTCAGGCCGGGAACGCGCCGGACCCGGACCCAGTCCTCGCCGGTGACCGCCGTGACCTCGAGCTGCGCGCCGTCGCGGACGGTGGCCCACGGTCCGCCGCCCGGCTCGGCGAAGACCGTGGCTTCGGTGGCGACGTCGGCCGGGCCGCAGTAGAGCCTGGAGCCCCCGCACGATCCGGGACGGGGACAGGACGGCTCGCCCCCGCCCGAGGGCCCGCCGAAGCCCGAGGCCGCGCGCACGACGAACGCATCGCGCGGGGCCCATCCCGAGAGCGCCGCGCCGGTGTTCCACTCGAGCGACACCAACACCAGGTCGTCCTGCCGATCGCGCTCGAGGAACGGCAGCAGCGAGTTGCTGTCGGCCTCCACGACCAGCGTCGGCTCCGCCGACGGGCCGTCGGCGAGTCGCAGGGGGAGGGTCGCGGGGTGGAGCGCCGGCTCGCCGGGCGGGCTCTTGGGGTAGGCGAGCGGAACGCGTCGCGGGAGGTCGACCTCGAGGTCGGCGCACGGGAGCCGGGCGTTGCGGACGGTGACGCCGAGGCCGAGGGCGACGTCGACCAGCAGCTCCCGTCCGTCGGCGACGGCGCGCGGAATGGTCGAGTCGCGCGAGACGGTGACGCCGCCGCCGGTGATCACGCCCGCGGCGGGGCGCAGCGGCAGATGCGGGGCGGAGGCGGAGAATTCGAGCGCCCCGCGCACCCGGACCGTCGGGACCGCGCCCGGCGCGAAGTCGGCGGCGACCGCCGCGTCCCGCGCGTCGAGGCGGAAGGACTCGAAGCCGTCCGGCGTCACCACCAGCCCTTCGACCCGCTCCACCTCGTCGTCGACGACCCGGCAGGCGGGCGCGAGCGGCTCGGCCGCGGGTTCGGTGGCCGGGGTCGCGG
>CAZMRP010000646.1:0-3513 GCA_964568275.1 uncultured Myxococcales bacterium | reverse complement strand
CCGCCCGGGTGCGGGCGGTGCGTCCCGCCCTCCCCATCCTCGTCGCCGCCACCGGCGACTCCTGGGCCACGCTCGACGCCGGCGTCGCCGACCGGGGCGGTCCGGCGGTGCTCCAGAAGCCGTTCACCGTCGGCCAGTTGCTCGAGGCGCTGGCGGCGGCGACGACGACGCCCGCGGTGTGAGGTCTCGCGTGCCCCCAACAACCGCCTCCCGCTGCCCGGTCTGGCTGCTGCTGACGGTGCTGGGGCCGCTGGCGGCGACCTGTTCGAAGGGTTCGCCCGGCGGGTCGACGGATACCGGCGCCGGCGGCGGGCCGGGCGGGGTGCCCGCGCCGGCCGCCGAGGACGACGCGGCCGACGAGACGATCCCGTCCGCGGTCCCGGACGAGGAGCCGCCCGAGGAGGCGCCGCGGGCCGAGACCCGACCGACCCCCGAGGGAGGCTCGCCGTTGCTGGAGACGCCGACGCTGCCCGAGGGAATCGCGACGCTGCCGCGACCCGGCCGACACCCGCTCCCGCCCCCCGACCTCGGTCCGCCGACGGCGGGCGCGACGATCGACATCCCGGAGGGGCTCGTGCTGCTCGGCTCGTGGCCCGGCGCCGCCGGCCGGGACCCGGTGAAGGAGGTCGACCTGGTGCCGACCCGGGTCCCCGCCTTCACGATCGACCGCCTGCCCCACCCCAACGACCCGGCCCAGCCGCCGACGACGAACGTGACCCGGGCGGAGGCCGAGCAGCGGTGCGGGGCGGCGGGCAAGCGGCTGTGCACGGAGGTCGAGTGGGAGTACGCGTGCAAGGGGCCGCAGAGCCAGACCTGGCCCTACGGAGACGACTACGACGCCGAGCGCTACGGGAGTGACGCGGCCCGGGTGGAGAGCGCCTTCGGCGTGCTGGGACAGGGGATGCTCTACGAGTGGACGGCGGGGGACTGGAAGGACCCGCGCGGCGCGGCGGCGCCGAACATCGCGCCGCTGCGGGGAGCGCACCCGGACGACGGGGACGCCTGGTCGCGGCGTTGCGCGATGCGCACCGGGCTCGACCCCGCCCGCGGTTCGCCGCGCACGGGGTTCCGCTGCTGCACGGGCCAGGGGTACCCGCTGCCCTACGAGGTCGAGCCGATCCGCCGGGCGGTGCGCCCGGCCCCGCTGCTCAACGACGCGATGCTGACCCGCCTGGTGCGGCTGGTGCCCGAGCTGTGGCGGGTGCACGCGGCGCCGCGGATCCAGGGCGAGGACGTGCTGACCCGCGCGCTGCTGCGGTCGAACCGCACCGAGGCGTCCGGGGTCGGGTTCTCGATCTCGATCCAGCCGCTGTACTGGATGCCGCGGCAGGGCGACGACCTGCTGGCCTTCGTCGGCCGCTCGGGCGAAGACCTGTTCACCGCGGCGCTGTACACGACGGCGCTCCCGGACGTCTACGTCCACGCGGCGAGCCTGGTGCTGACCGGCGTGGCGAAGGACGGCGGCATCGCGCTGTTCGGCGGCCTGCGCGACCGCAAGCTGCTGGGCTGGGGGGAGTGCGACGACTGCCGCGAGGGCGGCTCCTACGAGCTGCAGGACGACGGCACGATCCGGGTCGGCCACCGCTGGTAGGCGGCCGGGTCGCGAGGCCGTGGCGCCGACGGGGTCGACTGGGGTAGATTCCCCGACCGATGACGAGTGCACCCGAGCCCCATCGCTGTGGACAGATCGCGATCGTCGGCCCGCCCAACGCCGGCAAGTCCACCCTGCTCAACCGGCTGGTCGGCGAGGCGCTGTCGATCGTGACGCCGGTGCCGCAGACCACGCGCCACCGGATCCTCGGCGTGCTGCAGCGGCCCGGCGCGCAGGCGGCGCTGGTCGACACGCCCGGGTTCCACCTGCCGCGCACCGAGATGAACCGCCTGATGATCGAGGCGCTCGACGCGACCCTCGAGACCGCCGACCTGTTCCTGCTGCTGGTCTCCGCCGCCGGCCGGCGCACCCTGGAGGCCCGCTTCGGCCCCCCGGTCTCGCAGCTCGTGGCGCGGCTCCGCGGGCTGGACAAGCCGCTGGTGCTGGCCCTGACCAAGGTCGACCTGGTGAAGCCCAAGCAGCGGCTGCTGCCGCTGATGGAGTGGGCGGCCCAGCACGTGCAGCCGCTGGCCGTGGTGCCGATCTCCCCGCTGACGGGCGACGGCGTCGACCGGCTGGTCGACACGCTGCTGCCGCTGCTGCCGGCCGGCCCGCCGGCCTGGGAGCCCGACGACCTGACGGACCGGCCGCTGCGCTTCCTGGCGATCGAACGGATCCGCGAGGTGGTGACGCGGCTGACGCGGGAGGAGGTGCCGCACGCCGTGGCGGTGCTGCTCGAGCGGTGGGACGAGGGCCCGCGGGGGACCACGCTCTTCGCGACAATCGTGGTCGACCGCCCGGCGCACAAGCGGATCCTGGTGGGCCGCGGCGGCGCGATGGTGCGCGAGATCGGAATCCAGGCCCGGGCCGCGCTGACCGAGCTGCTCGGCCGACCGGCGCACCTGCGGCTGTTCGTCCAGCTCCAGGAAGGCTGGACGCGCAACCCCGCGCGGGTCCGCGAGCTGACCGGAGAGTGAGACGATGGTGCGAGAACGCGGCCGCAAGCCTGCCCGCCGCGGCGGCCTGCCGATCGACGGCCGCCGCCCCGCGCGTCTGCCCTTCGTCGCCGTGGTCGGCCGCCCGAACGTCGGCAAGTCGACGCTGTTCAACCGACTGGCCCGCGCCCCGCTGTCGATCGTCGACCCGACCCCCGGCGTGACCCGCGACCGGCTGTACGCCGAGGTCGAGCTGCGCGGCCGCCCCGTGGGGCTGATCGATACCGGCGGCGTCGAGGCCGAGGGCACGGCGCTGGGCGAGATGGCGGACCGCATCCGGCTCCAGGTCCGCGTGGCGCTCGAGGAGGCCGACGTCGTGGTCTGCGTGTTCGACGCCACGACGCTGCCGACGATCGACGACGCGCTGGTGGTCGACCTGCTGCGCCGCGCGGGTCGTCGCGTCCTGTGGGTCGCCAACAAGGTCGACCGGGCCGGCGACGCCGCCGCGGTCAGCGAGTACTACCGGCTGGGCGTCGAGGAGCTCCAGCCCACCTCCGCCACCGCGGGGACGGGGATCGGGGCGCTGCTCGACCGCATCCTGGCGGCGCTGCCGCCTCCCGAGGCATCGACGGCGGACGAGCCGGAGCCGCAGGCGGACGAAACGACGGACGACGACGCGGGACGGGAGGCCGACCCGCCGCCGGTTCCGCGCGTGGCGGTCATCGGACGGCCCAACGCCGGAAAGTCGACCCTCGTCAACCGGCTGCTCGGCACCGACCGCATGCTGGTCGACGACCGCCCGGGCACGACCCGCGACGCGGTCGATGCCCTGGTCGAGACCGAACACGGCCCGCTGGTGTTGATCGACACCGCGGGGCTGCGGCGCCGCGCGCGGGTCGCCGAACGGCTCGAGCGGCTGGCGGCGGTGTCGGCCGTCCGGGCGCTCGAACGCTGCCACCTCGCGGTGCTGCTGGCCGACGGCTCGGA
>CAZMRP010000645.1:0-3517 GCA_964568275.1 uncultured Myxococcales bacterium | reverse complement strand
GGTCGAGCTGCTCCACTGCGCCTCGCTGGTCCACGACGATCTGCCGTGCTTCGACGACGCGTCCACGCGCCGCGGGCGCCCCTCCGTCCACCGCGCCGTCGGCGAGCCCCTGGCCGTGCTGGCCGGGGACGCGTTGATCGTCGCCGCCTTCGACACGCTGACCGGCGCCCGCCCGGCGGACGGCGACTGCGCCGCCGCGCTGGTGACCCTGCTCGCCCGTGCCGCCGGGACCCGCGAGGGGCTCACGGCCGGCCAGGCCTGGGAGAACGAGGAGCAGGTCGACCTCGGGCGCTACCACCAGGCGAAGACGGCGGCGCTGTTCGAGGCCGCGGCGACGATGGGGGCGCGGGCCGCGGGCGACGAGCCCGAGCGGTGGCGCGAGCTGGGACGCCGGATCGGCCGCGCCTACCAGCTCGCCGACGACGTCCGCGATGCCGCGGGCGACGAGCGCGCGCTGGGAAAACCGGTGGGCCGCGATGCCGCCCTGGGGCGTCCCAATGCCGCCCGCGAGCTGGGCCTGACGCGGGCCGTCGCCCGCCTGGAGCGGCAGCTGGCCGAGGTGCCGGACGCCGTGCCCGAGTGTCCCGGACGGACCGAGCTGGTGCAGTCGCTGGAACGACTGCTGACGAAGTTCCGGCCATGACGTGGAGGACGAGATGAGCGGATTCCAGGCGCGACGAGTGTCCCCGATCTCGGCGGGAACGCGGGAACGCGTGCCGCAGCCCGTGCGCGCCGTCGTCGTCGGCGGCGGCCTGGCCGGCTGCGCGGCGGCGACGGTGCTGGCCGAACGCGGAGCGACGGTCACGGTGCTCGAGCGCAACGGCTACCTCGGCGGTCGCGCGGGCGCCTGGACGGAACGGCTGCCCGACGGCCAGCCGTTCGAGATGGAGCGCGGGTTCCACGCGTTCTTCCGGCAGTACTACAACCTGCGCAGCCTGCTGCGGCGCATCGACCCCGGACTGCACCACCTCACCCCGCTGCTCGACTACCCGCTGCTCGGGCCCCACGGCGCCCGCGAATCGTTCACGGGCCTGCCGCGGCGCCCGCCGTTCAACGTCCTGGCCCTGATCCGCCGCACCTCCCGCCTGCGCCTGCGGGACCTGCTGCGCGTCAACGGCGGGGCGGCGCTGGAGATGGCGGCCTACGACCCCGTCACCACCTGGCGCGACCTCGATGACGGCAACGCCCGCGACTACCTCGACTCGCTCCGCTTCCCGCCGGACGCCCGGCAGATGCTGTTCAACGTCTTCGCCCACTCGTTCTTCAATCCCGAGGAGGGCATGTCCGCGGCCGACATGCTGATGATGTTCCACTTCTACTTCATGGGAAACCCGGAGGGCCTCATCTTCGACGTGCTCGACGAGCCGTTCTCGCTGGCGCTGTGGCACCCGCTGCAGCGCTACCTGGCCGGGCTCGGCGTCGCCTTCCGCCTGGGCACGGCGGCCGAGCGGGTCGAGCGCCGCGGCGACGGCTGGCGCGTGGGGCTGGCGGAGTCCGCGGAGAGCCTGGAGGCCGACGTCGTGGTGCTGGGCACCGAGGTCCCGGCGCTGCGCGCGATCGTGGCCCGCAGCCCGCAGCTCGACGACCCGCAGTGGCGGCGGCAGGTCGAGCGGCTGGACGTCACCCTGCCCTTCGCCGTCTGGCGCGCCTACCTCGACCGCCCGGTGCGCCACGACCGCCACCCGTTCGTCGGCACCACCGGGCTCGGCCACGTCGACAACATCTCGGTCTACGAGCTGTTCGAGGGGGAGAGCCGGCGCTGGGCGCTGCGCACCGGCGGCTCGGTGGTCGAGGTGCACGCCTACGGCGTCGACGAGCGGGTGACCGAGGCCGAGCTCCGCGCCGACTTCGCGAACCAGCTCCACGAGCTGTACCCGGAGACGGCGGCGGCGAAACCGGTCCACGAGCTGTTCCTCCTGCGCCGCGACTGCGCCTCGTTCGCACCCGGAACGTACGCCGACCGTACCCCGGTCGAGACGCCCTTCCCCGGCCTGGCCCTGGCCGGCGACTTCGTCAAGCTGCCGTTCCCGTCGGCGCTGATGGAGCGCGCCACCGCCGCGGGCTTCCTCGCCGCGGGCCGGCTGCTCGACCGCTGGGACGTGCGCCCGCCGGAGGTCTGGTCGGTTCCGGAACGCGGCCTGCTGGCGCCGGTCCGACCCGTGTTCCCGGCGCTGGGCGCGCGGTGGCCCTGACTCAGCGCGCGTCGGGATTGCCGGGCGGACGGGTCCAGTCCGTCGGCACGTGCGGCTCGGGCAGACCCGCCTCGCGCAGGAACCGTGCCCGCTCGGCGTAGGCCAGGTCCTCGGTCCACAGCTGCCGCGTCCGCGCCTCGATCAGCGGCCGCAACAGCCGGTTGGCGGGCAGCAGGAACCGGAACGGCAGCCGCTCCGAGGTGGCGATCGTCGCCTCGACGACCGCGCTCCAGCCGGGGACCACGGGGGTCGCGTGCGTCTCCACCACCGAGCCCACCCCCTCGCCGGCGATGATCGTCATCACGATCGTCCGCGGCTCCGGGCAGTGGAACGTGCAGTCGACCTCCACGCACATCGGCCCGCCGACGCGGAACGCCACCCGCACGGTCAACCGCTCGTCGGTCGCCGACAGCACCCGGAGCCGTGCGAACGTGTGGTAGTGGAACCACGCGCCGTGCCACGGATCGAGCCGGTTGGCGATCACGTCCTCCGGGTCGCAGCGCGCCACCATCCGCAGCACGCCGGACAGCGCGTTCGACGGACGGGGCGGCAGGATCGGCGCGGGAACCGCCGGGTCCGCCGGCCCCGGGCGGACCCAGACCAGCACCCCGTCGTCGTGCGTCGCCGCGGGCTCCCAGCGGCCGTGCTTCGTCCCGTCGAGCGCCAGGCCGTGCCAGGGGCAGACCAGCCGGCCCTCGTGGACCCGTCCCGCCGACAGCGGCGCGCCCATGTGCGGGCAGGAGTTGGGACCCATGTGCACCACGCCGCCGGTGCGCCAGGCGACGTACTCCTTGCCGTCGACCCAGTAGAACATCGGCCGCTCGCCGATGCGGTACGACGCGTCGACGACGTACCAGCCGCCGGAGGGGAGCTGCCTGGCGCGGTCGAGCGCCCGGCGGATCTCGGGCGGCTTGACCTGCTGCCAGTCCGGCGTGTCCTGCCGCTCCAGCTCGGGCGGCAGCGGTGGCAGCGAGCGGCCGAACAGGACGATCCTCCGGCCCAGGACGTCGCGCACGAGTTGGAACGGCACGTCGCACCTCCCGGCGCGGCCGCAAGCCGCGCCTCGACTACTCGAACCGGAACCGCCACATCCCCAGCCCGAAGAACAGGACGGCGAAGCCGAGCAGCGCCCCGGCGCGCGGCAGCACCTCGACCAGGCCGTAGCCGCGCATCAGGATGTCCTGCAACCCGTCCAGCGCCCAGGCGTGCGGCGACGCCAGGCCGGCGTGCTGCAGCCAGTCGGGCATCACCACGCGCGGCACGAAGCAGCCGCCGACGGCGGACATCGTCAGCAACAGCATCGTCGTCAGGCCGCCGATCTGCGC
>CAZMRP010000644.1:0-3520 GCA_964568275.1 uncultured Myxococcales bacterium | reverse complement strand
CGCGCCAGCGCCTCGTCGAGCGGCGCGTAGGCGGAGCCGAAGCGGGCCAGGCCGCGGCGCTCCGCGAGCGCCCGGTCCAGCGCGGCGCCCACGACCAGGGCGCAGTCCTCCGCGGTGTGGTGGTCGTCGACCTCCAGGTCGCCGGCGCAGCTCAGCTCGAGGTCGAACCGGGCGTGCCGGGCCAGCGCGACGAACAGGTGGTCGAGGAACGCGACGCCGGTGGAGACCTTCGCCTCGCCCGTCCCGTCCAGCGCCAGGCGGCAGACCAGGCGCGTCTCGCGGGTCTCGCGGCGGATCTCGGCGGTGCGCTCGCTCATGGCAGCAACTCCTCCAGCTCCGCGAGGTCGCGGAGCACGCGGGCGGCGCCCGCGGCGGTGAGGGCGTCGGCGGTCCGGGCGAACTCCTCGCCCGGCGCCACGACGCCGATCGGGACCACGCCGGCGGCCCGGGCGGCGCAAACGTCGTCCGGAGTGTCGCCGACCAGCCAGGCGTTGGGGACCTCCAGGGCGGCGAGCACGCGCCGCACGGGGTCGGGGTCGGGCTTGCGCGGGCCGTCCTCCATCACGGTCGCGGCGCGGAACAACGGTTCCAGGTCGTGCCGGGCGAGGAAGGCGTCGGCGTCGCGCCGCGGGCGGCCCGTGACCAGCCCCAGCGGCAGGCGCGCGGCCCAGCCCTGGAGCCGCTCCCGCGTCACCAGCAGCGTCTCGGCCAGGCAGAAGCCGTCGCCCGTGCCGGTCCCCTGGTAGAAGCGCTCGAAGCGCTCGGTGACCTCCGCCAGCGACCGTTCGATGCCCTGGCGTGCCAGCAGCCGGCGGGAGAGTACCCAGTCGTTGCTGGCGTCTCCGGCCCGGCGCAGCTCGGCCACGGCCTCGTCGTCGCACCGTCCGCCGAACGACTCGACGGTGGCCCGGATCGCGCGGCGATACGAGCGCGAGACATCGACCAGCGTATCGTCGATGTCGAACAGCAGCGCCTGCGGGCGCAGCGCGGCCTCGAGCGCCCGGCACAGCCGGTCGAAGGCGGCCGGGTCGCCGGGGAGGGTGATCCGCAGCCGGTCGGCCAGCTCGGGCCGGTCGGGGAAGCGCCGCACGGCGATGCCGAGGCCGGCCAGCGCGTCGTGGAGCCAGGCGGCCCGCGGGGAGCGGAGGAGCAGGAAGTTGGCGTGCGAGGGGCTGGACGGGACGCCGAGCCGCTCGAGCAGCGCCGCCAGCGCGGCGCGCTCCTCGCGAACGCGGGCCACGAACCGCTCGACCGCCGGGCCGTCGCGTTCCAGGCGGGCCTCGGCCAGCAGGAGCGATGGTCCGGACACGGCGTACGGATGGCCGGCGGCACGGAGCCATTCGACGATCGGCGCCGATCCCGCGGCCCAGCCGACGCGGAGTCCGGCGAGTCCCCAGGCCTTGGAGAAGGTGCGGAACACGACGACGTTGGGGCACGCCAGCAGGCGGGCCGTCGGGTCGGCGTCCGCGAACTCGACGTAGGCCAGGTCGAGCAGCAGCAGCGCGCCGGGCAGCTCCGCCGCGAGCCGCTCGACGTCGGCCGGGTCGGCCGTCCGGCCGGTGGGGTTGTTGGGCGTGACGATGGCGACGGCGGCGGTTTCCGGTCCGGCGGCGTTCCGCACCGCCGCGCGTGGAAACGGGCCGTCGAGCCACGGCACCGGGACGACCTCGGCCCCGGCCAGTCGCGCGTAGCGCTCGAGCATCTCGAAGGTCGGCACGGGGAGGACGAGGTTGCGGCCGGGGGCGAGTACGGCGCGCAGCGCCCGCTCGAGCCCGTCGTCGGCGCCGGCGGTGACCAGCACGCGGGCCGGGTCGAGGCCGAGCCGTCGGGCCAGCCGACGCTCGAGCGCCGCGGGATCGGGGTAGCGGCGCAGCGTCTCGGGGCCCGCCCGCTCCAGCTCCGCGGACAGCTCCGGTCCGGGGCCGGCCCCTTCGTTGCCGTCGAGGCGCAGCTCGATCGGGGCGCCGTGGCGCGGGGGCCGGTAGGCGCGGACCCGCGCGAGGGCCGGGGACTGTCGAGGTGCGACGGGAATGCTCATCGCCGCCTCCTCACGGGACGATCTGCGACAGGCGGGTCACCACGATGTCGGTGCCGCCGCGTCGCTTGATCTCCGGGATCACCTCGGGCAGCCGCTCGCGCGGCACGGCCGCCTTGACGGCGTACCCCTGCCCGCCGTGCAGCGGCGACAGCGTCGGCTCGCGCATGCAGGGCAGCACGGCGATCACCTGCTCGAGGTGCGCGGCATCGACGTTCACCTCGACCATCACCCGTCGCCGGGCCTCGAGCACCGAGCGGAGGAGGAGCAGCAGCCGTTCGATGCGTTCGCGCTTCTCCGCGTTCGCGAAGGCCGTCGTCGACGCGTACAGCCGCGTCGAGGAGCGGAGCAGCTCGTCGACGACGACGAGGCGGTTGGCGCGCAGGGTATCGCCGCTGGCCGCCAGGTCGACCACGCAGTCGGCGTCCTCCGGCGGGAAGACCTCGGTGGCGCCGTAGGAGCGGAGGAACACGGCGTCGAGCTTGCGGCGGTCGATCCACTCGCGCGTCAGCCGCTCGAACTCCGAGGCGATCACCAGCCGGCGGTCCGGCAGGCGGCCGTCCGCGAGCAGGGCGCCGGGCGCGGCGGCCACGAGCCGGACCTGGTCGAGCGCCGTGTCGAGCAACTCGACGGGCCGCGCCGCCAGCTCGGCGACCCAGTCGGCGCCGGTGAACCCGAGGTCGCGGGAGCCGAACTGCAGCATCTCGACGATGCTCTGCGGCTTGAGGACCTTGGCCTCGAAGCCGGGCAGCGAGACCTGGGGCCGGTACGAGCGTTCCGTGCCGTGGACCGCGATGCCGGCGTCGGCGAGCAGCGCGAGCACGCCGGCCTGCATCCGGCCCTTGGGAAGCGCGATGCGCAGCAGCGGTTCCGAGCGGGTCATCCGAGCCTCCTTCCTGGTCGGCCCCGTCGGTCGCTTCGCGTATGTTCCAAGACGCGAACGCCGGCGGGAGCCGGCGTCCAGGGTTTGATCGTGCGCTACACCCCTAGCCGGCCCGCAACGGGTGGCGATGGTGGTGCAGACGGGAACACGACCGCATGGCGGAAGGATGCCCGCGGACCCGGCGCGTGTCAAGGGCGGAACAGGGCGGAACAGGGCGTACCGCGACCGGCTGACCCGACCGGCTGCGTTGACCGCGGCGACGGGGCGCGGCAGACTGCGGTTCGCGGGTGATGACGATGTGCTACGGCAAGGACATTCGAAACGCGACGAAGGTCCTCGGGACCCTGGCCCTCGCAGCGACGCTCGGGTGCCGCGGTCTGCCGCCGTCCGAGACGATCCGGCACGGGGACGCCGACCACGGCGACGCCCGGGAGACGTCGCCGGAGTCGGTGCTCGCGGAGGCGCCGCCGTTGGGGCCGTCCGGCGGCGACATCGACCCGGACGCGCAGGGCGCCGACGCGGCGCCGGCCCCCAGGCCGTGTGCGGAGGCGGAGGTCGAGCCCGGGTTCCCGTCGGCGGCGCCGGACGGCGCGGAGGAGGCC
>CAZMRP010000643.1:0-3520 GCA_964568275.1 uncultured Myxococcales bacterium | reverse complement strand
GCCCGGATCCGGTGCTGGCCCTCGGCCACCCGCGCCCGCAGCTCGCCCACCCGGCGTTCCGCCTCGGCCACCCGTTCGGCGACCCCCTGCACGGTCTCGCGCAGCGCCTGCCGGCGTCGACGCACCTCGTGCCAAGCCTTCGCGGCCGCGTGGGCCGCCTCCACCGCCGCCTCGGCGGACTCGGCGGCCTGCAACTCCGCCTCGAACGCCGCCGTGGCCCGTTCGGCGTCGGCAACCGCCGCCGCCGGATCGCGGGCCGGGTCGGAGAGGACCGTCTCGAGATCATCGATCCGCAGCGCCAGCGCCTCGGCGCGCGCCAGGCGCGTCCGCGCGGCCGACTCGATCAGCACGGCGAGGTCCGCCTCGAGCGCCGCCTCGGCATCGAGGCGTCCGAACAGCTGTTCGACGTACGCCACCGGATCGGCCTGCCGCAGGGCGTCCAGGCGTCCCCACTCCCCGCGCGGGTCGCGGCCCAGCGGGTGGTGGACGAGCCACGCGACCGGCAGTCCGGCCGCTTCCAGCTGGCCGCGCATCGTCTCGAGCTCGGCCAACGGGAAGTCGTGCTCGGCCTCGCGCAGCGAGGCTTCCACCGCGTCCTTCAGCCGCTGCCACCCCTGGCGCGCCCGGTCGTACTTGAACTCCAGCTGCTGCATGAACGCCTCGGGCGAGATGGTCACCGTTCGGCGGTCGCCGTCGAACAGCTTGTGCTGCGCCTGGCCGGTGTCGAACACGAACGGCTCGGCCAGCGCGGTCGCGGCCGCGAGCTGGGCCTGCGCGTCGAGCCGGCCGGCGGTGCGGCTGCGCTCCCGGCACCGGCGGAGGTGTCCGCGCAGGCCGTCGATGCCGAGCGCGATCTCGTCCAGCAGCCGGGTCACCTCGTCGGCGAGCGCCAGCGTGCGCGGTCCCTTGAGCCGCAGCTGGACCACGCGGTCCCGCAGCTCCTGGTCGATGCGGAACTCGGCCCATTCCCGCTCCGCGTGCTCGAGCTTCCGCTCCAGGTCCTCGGCGGCCCGTTCGAACTCCGCCAGCGCGTAGCGCCGCTTGCGGCGGCGCACGGCAACCACCGCGCCCAGGATGCCGAGCAGCAACGCGGCGCCGCCGCCGATCAGCACCCACCGCAGGACGCTCCGCATCCGCTGCGCGTCCCGCCGGTCGTCCAGCCCCTCCGCGATCGCCCCGTCCACGCCGCGGACCAGTTCCGCCAGCGCGCCGTCGAGGTCGTCGGCCCGAGCCCGGGGCAGGAACCAGGTGTCGATCAGCGACTCCAGCGCCGTGGTGTGCAGCCCCAGTTCGACGTCCCAGCGCGAGCCGGTGCGCACCCGTACCTCGCGGTCGTCCAGCGCCAGGAGCACCAGCACGTCCCGCTGCGCATCGAACGCCGGGTCGGCGCGCCAGGCGCTCCAGAGCGCCTCGAGCGCGTCCTCGGTCTCGGAGGCGTGGCCGGGTTCGATCGTCCCGTCGACCACCTGTCGGAAAACGACCACGAAGACGCGGCGGGTCGTTCGGGCGGCCGCCCGTTCGACGGCCGTCGTGGCGAAGTCGGCGTCGGCCGGGACCACCTGCACCCGGTCGTCGGGGCGGAACGGCGGCAGCTCCAGGCCGGCGGCCGTCGGCGCCGCGGAACCGGCCACCGCGGCCACGAGCCACGCCGCCGCGGGGGCGGACCGTCGTCGCAGACGCCGCATGCCTGGGTAGGATACTCGTTTTCGGGCTGGGTGGGGCATGCTGGAATCGAACCAGCAACCTCCGGATTAAGAGTCCGCTGCTCTACCTAGTTGAGCTAATGCCCCAGCAACACGGGCCGAGCGGCGCCTCGCGCCGCCGCACCTCCGTCGGTCCGTCCCCCGCAGACCGGACGCGCTACGTACTCCGTTCGTCCGGCGTTGTCCAGACCGAAATCCGGGTTTCCCGGCCGGGTTCCGGGAGCGGACGCCCCGCGGCGGGGCCTACTTCGGACTGTGGGCTCCGCAGGAGTCGGACTCGCCGAGCAGCCGGTTGGCCGAGCGGTAGAACCCGTGCTCCTGCAGGACCCGGAACTTCGGACGGATGTTCCCGGCCACGTCGGGTAGGAAGAAGCCGGGGAACACGTCGGGGTGTCGGCGGATGAAGTCGAAGATCCCGGCGTGCTTGCCGCCGGTGTCGACCACGCCCACCCCCAGCGTCTCGTGCCCCGTGATCATGTACTCCGGCAGCAGTTCCTCGCAGAACTCGAGCGGGACCGCGGGGTCGAGGGCCTGGTAGACCTCGGTCTGCGGCAGCAGGCACAGCAGCGACGGCAGGATCCGCGAGCCCATCAGCCGGAACGACAGCATCTGGAACACCGTCTCGTGGAAGTCGGCCATCGTCTCGAACGGGAAGCCCCAGATGAAGAACGAGTCCACCCGCGGGAACAGCGTCGTCGCCTCGGACACCACCTGCACCGAATCGTCCGGCGTGAAGCCCTTGCGGGTCTGCTCGAGGACCTTCGCCGAGCCGGACTCGATGCCGTACCGGATCTCCAGGCAGCCGCCGCGCGCCATCGCCTGCATCGTCTCGCGGTCGGTCAGGTTCACCCGTCCGAACGCCTTCCAGCGGACCTGGAGCCCCGAGCGGCGCAGCTCGTCGCAGAACTCCAGCACCCGGGCCTTCGAGGCCACGAAGAACTCGTCCTGGAACAGGAACAGGTCCACCCCCGCCGCCTCGTGCAGCTCCCGCATCTCCGCCACCACGTCCCGCGCCGAGCGGTACGTGGAGACGCGTCCCCAGACGGGCGCCACCGAGCAGAACGTGCAGGGGTAGGGGCAGCCGCGCGAGGTCACCATCCCGTAGGCGTCGTACTTCGTCAGGTCGACGTGGTGGTACGCGGGTCGGCCGACCTGGTCGAGCTCGGCGATGCGCGGTCCCTGCGGGTTCTCCACGACCCGGCCGTCGGCGTCGCGGCGGAACAGCCCCGGGACCCGCGACAGGTCCCCGCCGTGGCGCAGCGCCCGTACCAACTCCACCCCCGCCAGCTCCCCCTCGCCGTGGGCGACCAGGTCGATCCACGGGAAGCGTTCCATCACCAGCCGCTCGACCCCCTTGGCCCCCACGCCGCCCAGCACGATCGTCCGGTCCGGATGGCGTTGCTTGAGCCGCTGGGCCGCCAGGATCGTGAACGGCAGCAGGTTCGCCATGCACGACAGCCCGAGGATCGGGCCCGGGTCGGTGCAGAACTCGACGATCGAATCGAGGTCGAACGGGTCCGCCGCCTCGCCGAACTGGTAGTCGCGGAAATCGACCTTGAACCCCGCGCGCTCCAGCGCCGCGGTCAGGTACAGGGGCCCGAGCGGCAGGTGCCGTTCGCGTTCCACCGCCTCGGCGTAGCGGATGTAGAGCATGTTGAGGTTGACCAGGGTCAGGTCCGGCTGCGCCACCCGCACGACGCGCGTCGGGGCCGTCGGGACCGCCGGGCGACGGCGTTCGCCCGTGGCCATCCGCACGGGAGAGGCGGGGAGCCGCCGCTGCGGTCGCGGAGCGGCCTTGCGGGTCGCGGCCTTGGGCG
>CAZMRP010000642.1:0-3522 GCA_964568275.1 uncultured Myxococcales bacterium | reverse complement strand
GCTGTTCGCCTTACTGCTGGCCGCGGGATGCGGCGGCGGCAATTCGTTCGCCAACCTGTTCCCCGACAACCGCGAGGACGACGTGGCCGCGGTGCTGGGCCGCCTCGGCACGCCGTCGACGACGAACCGTCCGCGGAACGCGCTCGGCCGTCCGATCGTCGTGTTGTCGCGGCTCGGTGAGCCGCAGGGGCTGGTGGCCTGGGATGTCGAGGCGGGCGCCGAGTTGTGGTCGGCGGACCGGGCGGTGGATTCCCAGCCGTGGGTCGCGGGCGGCGCGGTGTTGTTCAAGTCGGGGGACGAACTGGTCTCGCTGGCGCTGGCCGACGGCGAGGAGCGCGGCACGCTGGACCTCGACGGCCTGACGCTCCACGGCGTCGCGGCCGCGGACGGCCTGGTGGCCGTCACCGCGGGCTCGGGCGGGGGCGGCGTCGCCGCCTCGTTCCGCAGCGGCCGGATCTGGCTGCTCGACGAGGCGCTGTCGCGGCGCGTGTCGGCGACCGACGTCGACAAGCTGGTCGGCGGGCCGGCGGTGGCCGGCGGCATGGTGTTCGTGCCCTGGGATCGGCAGAACATCACGGTGCTGGACGGGTCGAGCGGCGACGAGCTGTGCCGGCTGGTGATCGGCGACGAGATGGTGACCTGGCTGTACGCCGTGCCGGAGGGGGTGTTCTACGGGGGCAAGGGAGTGTTCCGCCTGACCGGGCGTTCCGCGTCGGGGCGCAAGGCCACCAGCACCTACCGCTCGATGGAGTGGACCGACCCCGGGTTTCCGAGCGACCCCGAGCTGTGGCCGGACGCCTTCGCCGGCGTGGGCGACGGCCGGCCGAACGCTCGGGCGCGCGCGCGGCTGACCTGGTATCCGGGCCTGTCGGCGGGCGACGGCGAGGTCGCGTTCGCCGACGACCGCCTGTACTTCGTCTACTACCGCTACCTGGTGGCGATGCGGCCCGGCGACCGGGCGCTGATGTGGGTTCGCGGGCTGGACGGACCGGTGGCCGAGGCCTCGGCGGTGCCGGGCGGCGTGTTCGTGGTGCAGGAGTCGGGGGCGCTGCGCTTCCTGCGGGCCGAGGACGGCGGGGACGGCTGGAGCGGGGATGCCGGCGTGCCGGTCGCGCGGGCCGGGATCGACGTCGCCGGCTGGGTGCCGAGCGGCGGCGGGGCGCGCGGCGAGGAGCTGCGGGACCAGGCGCTGGCGGCGCTGCTGGATCCCGATGCCGCGGCGGTGCCGGTGCGCAGCCTGGTGCTGGGGCTGTTCGGCCGGTCGACCGACCCGGCGGTGTCGCGCGACCTGCTCCGGGTGCTGCGCACGCCGCAGATGCCGCAGGAGCTGCGCAACGAGGCCGCGCACGCCCTGCAGCTCCGTTCCGACGGCGACGACTTCCTGGAGCTGGCTCTGGAGGACCATTTCGACTACCTGCACGACGTGGCGGTCCCGCCGGTCGGCGTGATCGCCTCGGCGTTGCGCGGCATGAACGCGCGCGGCGCGGCCGCGGCGCTGGTCGCGCACCTGTTCGACCCCGAGACGCCCCCGGAGGCGATGGAGGTCCTCGTCCGCAGCATCGTCGCGCTGGGCGACGAGGCGGTCGTCGAGCCGCTGCAGCGTTTCCTGCGGATGTACGCCGCCGACACCGAGTTCAACGCGTTTCCCAACGTGCTGGAGGCCGCCGCGTTCGGAATCGCGGCGCACGGAGGCGACGACGGGCTGGTCTTCCTGGAAGGCGTGGCCGACGAGTGGTTCATGCCGGGCGGTTTCGCGGAGTTGCTGCGCAACATCGTCGCCGGCCGCCGGGCCGCCGCGCCGTCGCTGTCGACCCTGCCGCGGAGCGTGAGCGGCGAGGAGTTCGCGGCGGTGCTGGCCGGCAACCGTCCCGCCTACGCCTCGTGCCTGGCCGACGCGCGCCGCCGCCGACCGCCGCTGACCCACGTCGATGCCTCGTTCACCGTCACCGGCGACGGGCTGATCGTCGATGTGTCGACCGTCCCCGCCGATGCGGCGCTCGCACTGTGCCTCAAGCCGATCATCGAGCAGCTCGCGCTGCCGCGGTTCCAACTCCAGCAGGAGCGCTTCGTCGTGCCGATGGACCTCGAGCTCGAGTAGCCGGCGGGTTCAGCGCTCCCGCAGCCAATCCACGCGCGTCGGCAGGTAGAGCCCCGGAGGGTCGACCAGTCGCAGCTCGACCAGGAACAGCTCCGGTCCGCCGATCAGCGCCAGCCGCGGCGCATCGACGTCCCCGCCCAGCTTGCGCATGCGGGGGGGCGCGATGGCGTCGAGGGTCGAGCGACGGGCGAGGGCGTCGGCGTCGAGCAGTCGGCCCAGGGCGAGGGAGCGGGCCATCGCGGCCATCACCACCGGGTTCCAGCCCTGGGTCAGCGCGCCGCCGAGCACTCCCTCCGCGGCGCCGGCCTCGGCCAGCCCGGCGAGGAACTCGTCGAGCCGTGTCTGCGACTCGGCGTCGACCGGTTCGTAGCGCGCGCGGTCGAACCCGTCCCAGGCCGGCAGCTGGTCCAGCGCCCACCGGGCGTGGCGCCGCAGCACCTCGCGCTGCGAGGCCAGTTCCTGCCGCGCCATGCGTTGCGCCGCGGCGATCAGCTCCTGGGGCTCGGACTCGGTCAGGCCGGGCAGCAGCGTGCGTTGGACCTGCTCGTTGAACCGGTCGACGAGGTCGGCGGCTGGCCCGCGGCAGGTCCCGGCCGGCGGGCCGTTCTCGGCCGCCCGGGAGCACGAAGCGGCGGCGAGGCAGGCGGCGAGCAGGGCCGCGTTCCGGAGTACGGTCCTTGGTGCACCCGCAGTCGTCGTCCGTGGTTCGGGCATTCGCTCTCCTTCCCACCGGCCGAGGACCGGCCGGCGGGAGACCGCCGGTCCCCCGTCGACGGGGCATTCCGGCACGCTACAGCAGACCCTCGCGGCGCAGCGTCGCGAGGATCGCGCGCACCGTCTCCCGCAGTCGGCGCTGCGCGTCCTCGACCTCGCGTTCCTCCATCGACGGGCCGTCGTCGTGGTTCGTGTCGCGGAACCGGACGGTCACCGGGTAGTCCGCCGGGCGGAGGATCGTGATCAGCGCCTCGCCGCGCTCGCGGAGCTCCTGCAGCGCGCGTTCCTCGGCGTGGGTCAGGCCGTACGGGTCGCCGGAGTGGTCCTCGTCGTCGCCGGCCTCCTCGGTCAGCAGCTCGAAGCCCACGGCGGGCAGCTCCAGCTCGGGGCACCGTTCGTCCGCGGGCCGCCGGAGCGTCGGCAACAGCACGTCGACCCGCACATCGATGGCGGGTGTGGGACCGTCCGCCGCGCGGATGAAGTTCCCGTCGAGCTGCAGGCGGTCGGTCGGCGAGGGCGGGGCGCAGGGCTCGGGCTCGGCGGGAGCGGCTTCGCGCGCTTCGCGGTCGTGCTCGAGGATCGCCAGTTCCAGGGCGGCCTGGCCTTCGGCCTCGCGGAGCAGTTCCGGAGCGTGGTAGCGGGGCGGCTGCAGCCGGGCCGGGCAGCCGGAGGCGACGAGGGCGGCGACGCCCGCCGCGGCGGCGAACGCG
>CAZMRP010000641.1:0-3522 GCA_964568275.1 uncultured Myxococcales bacterium | reverse complement strand
GGAGCGGCGGGAGCGTCCGGCTCCCACGCACCCACGGCCGGGGACTCGGGCGCGCGGCGGCCGCCCGACACCGGACCCGCGAGCACCTCGGGCGGCAGGTGCTGGGCCTCGATCCGCGAGCCGCGACAGAACACGAACGCGCGCTCGATGATGTTGCGCAGCTCGCGCACGTTGCCGGGGAAGTCGTAGGCCTGCAGCGCCCGCAACGCGGCCGGCGACAGCCCCTCGATCGGCTTGCCGGTCCGCCGGGCGACGCGCCGGACGAAGTGCTGGGCCAGCAGCGGGACGTCGCCGGGCCGTTCCACCAGCGCGGGCAGCCGCAGCTCGACGACCCGCAGGCGGTAGTACAGGTCCTTGCGGAACGACCCGTCCTGCACGCGGCGGGCCAGGTCGCGATGGGTCGCGGCGACGATCCGCACGTCGACCTTGCGACCGCGGGCGGCGCCCAGCGGGTGGACCTCGCCGTCCTCCAGCACCCGCAGCAGCTTGACCTGGAAGGCGGGCGAGAGGTCGCCGACCTCGTCGAGGAACAGCGTGCCGCGGTGGGCCAGCACGAAGCGGCCGGGTTTGTCGTGCCGTGCATCGGTGAACGCCCCGCGCACGTGGCCGAACAGCTCGGATTCCAGCAGCGTGTCCGGCAGCGCGCCGCAATTGACCTGCACGAACGGCCGCTCGCCGCGCCCCGACAGCCGGTGCAACGCCCGCGCCACCAGCTCCTTCCCCGAGCCGCTCGGCCCCGACACCAGCACGCTCGCGTCGGACTCCGCCACCTCGGGCAGCACGGCCAGCAGCTCGCGGACCGCCGGGCTCTCGCCGACGATGTCGTGCGCGCCGGCCGCCCCGGCCAGCTCGTCGCGCAGCGCCTCCAGCTCCGACAGGTCGCGGAAGATCTCGACGCCGCCCAGCAGCCCGCCGCGCCGGTCGCGCAGCACCGCCGTCGACACCGAGAGCGGCACGATTTCCATCTCGGCGTCGAGCACGTCGACGCGGACACTCTGCAGCGGCTTGCCCGTCTCGAGCGTCCGGCGCAGCGCACAGCCGCTCTGGCAGCAACTGGCACGGAACACCTCGTGGCACTTGCGCCCGATCGCGTCGGCCCGCTTGAACCCCGTGATCCGCTCGGCCTCCGTGTTGAACGAGGTGACGCGGAACTCGCGGTCGACCGTGAACACCCCCTCGTGGATGCTGTCGAGGATCAGCGGGTAGAGCGGGTCGATGCGCGGTTCCACGAAACCTACCTCGCCGTCCCGCCGCTAGAACCACGCCGTGTAGCAGGTGCCGTTGTAGATCGCGGCGCCGTACCGCGCGCAGCCGGTCGACGCGTGGATGTCGAAGTTCTCGGCGTAGGTGTTGTTGTACTTGATCGCGATCTCGTCGCCGGCGTTGGGGTCCGGGATCGCGCACAGGTCGCCGCGGCCGTTGAGCGCGTCGACCACCGCCTGGCGATAGACCTCCACCTCGACCACCACCACGTCGCACGGGATCGTGTCGTCCCAGCGGAACCAGTCCGGGTGGCCGGCGATCACGCCCCGCACCGCCGCCTGCACCGCGGCGAGGAAGCAGCTCACGCCGTCGAAGCAGGTCACGCCGTCGCCGGTTCCGGGCGTCACGCAATCGAGGCCCCCGGGGGGCGGGCACATCCAGAGGCCGTCGGGGTCGCCGGCGTCGTCCGGCGCGACGTCGGGCGGCGGCGCCGTCTCGTCGACCGCGCCGTCGGCCGCGTCCTCGGCGACGGGACCGTCCTCGACCGGCGCGTCGGGCGCCGCATCCTCGGGACCGCCGTCCGGGGGCAGCGCGTCGCCGTCGCGGGCCTCGAGCCGATCGGTCGCGACGTCCGTCACGACGGAGTCGTCGGTCGGCGGCGAGCAGCCGAGCAGCGCGAGCAGGCCGAGCGACGCGGCGAGCTGGCATCTCATCGGGCGACCTCCACGAGACGGAGTGTGGGACATCGGCCGTGGGCGCGCAAGCTCACCCGTCTCGCCGACCCGCAAGGAACCGCGCGATGCGCGCCCGCGCCGCGGGGTCGGCCAGGCGACCGGAGATCGCCAGCACCGCCTCTTCCCGCAGATCCGCCGGGGCCCGCCCGTCGGCGGCCCGCAGGAACGCCTTGAGCGCACGCAGGCCGCCGGGTTCCCCGGCCCGCAGCAGCTCGAGCCGCCGCTCGACCTCGTCGTCCAGGCGCTGCGGCGCGACGACGGCGGACACCAGACCCCACGCTTCGGCCCGCGCGGCGCCGATCCGCTCGGCGGTCAGCCCCCACTCCCGGACCCGGGCCGGACCGATGCGGCGGGCGACGTACGGCGCCACCATCGCCGGCACCAGCCCGACACGCACCTCGGCCAGCTGGAACGTCGCATCCTCGGACGCCACCGCGACGTCGGCCAGCGCGGCGAACCCGACGCCGCCGCCGACGGCGGCGCCGTGGACCCGGGCCACGACCGGGACCGGCACGGCGTCCAGCGCGGCGAAGAGCCGCGAGACCAGGCGCGGCTCGGGTCGCTGCAGCACGGGGACGTCGTTCTCGCCGACGAACCAGGTGAGGTCGGCGCCGGCGCAGAACGCTTCGCCCGCGCCGGCCAGCACCACGGCTCGCACGTCGTCGTCCAGCGTGCCGAGGGCCTGCGCCAGCGCTTCGAGCATCGGGCCGTCGAAGGCGTTGCGCCGGTCGGGACGGTCGAACGTCAGGCGCAGCAGGTCGACGTCGCGCTCGACGCGCAGGCCGGCGGCGGAATCGAGCGAGCAGGGCATCGGCGCTTCCCTCCGTGGGCGCGGAGCGTGGGGATGTGCGCGGCCGCACGCCGCACGGGTGCGCGGGGCCTGCGCCCTTCCCCGCCCCCGAAGCGTGCGCTAGTGTAGCCGCCCGCGGACCGGTCGCAAACGGCCGAGTTCCCGCGGGCGGGAGGTTGGAATCATGCGCCAGACGGGCCGCCGCAAGGACGAGCACCTCGAGATCTGTCTGCACCGTGCGGTCGGCTCCGGGGTGCCGACCGGGCTGGAGGAGGTGCGCTTCGGCCACGGAGCGTTGCCGGAGATCGACTTCGACGAGGTCGAGCTGTCGACGAAGGTGCTGGGGAAGCGGCTGCGCGCGCCGGTGCTGATCGGCGCGATGACGGGCGGCTCGCCCCGCGCGGCACGCCTCAACGCCCGGCTGGCCCGGGCCGCCGCCCGGCTCGGCCTGGGGATGGCGCTCGGGTCCCAGCGCGCGATGCTCGAGGATCCCGGTCTCGCCGCGGGCTACGCGGTGCGCGACGCGGCGCCGGAGCTGCCGCTGCTCGTCGGCAACATCGGCGCGGTGCAGCTTCGCCGCGGCGTGACCGGCGCGCAACTCGCCCGGGCGATGCGGGCGGTGGGGGCCGACGCGCTGGCGTTCCACCTCAACCCGCTGCAGGAGGCGCTGCAGCCCGAGGGCGACACCGGCTTCCGCGGCGTGTTCGAGGCGCTGCGCGCGGCGCTCCCGCGCTTCGGCTGGCCGTGCCTGGCCAAGGAGACCGGCGCGGGGATCTCCCGCGTGACCGCCCGGCA
>CAZMRP010000640.1:0-3528 GCA_964568275.1 uncultured Myxococcales bacterium | reverse complement strand
TCGCCCAGCGCCCGCAGCAGCGGGGTCTGCACGTCGCCGCCGCGCCAGGGCAGCCGCTCGCGCAGCGACGGCACCTCGTACGGCGCCGTGTGGTCGGCCCGCTGGGTGTCGATCACCAGCAGGATCACGTTCCGCGGCGTCTGGGACACGCGCACGGCTCCCGGAGCCTGGGACACGAACAGCGTCGGGGCCCCCCAGACCGCGCGGAACCCGTCCACGGGCCGGCCGCGCACCGAGAAGTCGACGCGCACGACCTGGCCGCCGAACGAGCCGAGCGCCCCGCTGGAGGCGGTCGACCACCGGCCTTCCTTCTCCGGCGGCACGTCGCGGCTCCAGACCACCCGACGCAGCCCGTCCTCGCCCGTGATCCCCAGCTCGAACGTCACCGCCGAGGCGCGCCCGGCCCCGGCGGCCCGGGTCCCGTAGGCGAAACCGATGAACGGGTCGGTCGGCGCGTCGATCGGGCCGAGCGGCACCTCGAGGTAGTACGAGACCGTCGTCGGCAGCGGCAACACCAGCGACGGGCGCGTCGCCTCGGTCCCCGCTTCCTCCCGCAACGCCACCTCGCGCAGCACCTCGGCATCCACCGGCAGCACCTGCTCCGCGCCGGGCTCCGGCGCCCCGGTCCGGAACCAGATCCAGTCGACCCGGAAGTAGCCCTTGCGGTTGCCGACGTCGTCGGCCGGACCGCGGTCCTGGTACAACTGCAGGTAGTTCTCCCCCTCGCGCAGCGCGTCCGCCGGCAGCTCGAGCTCCAGCACCTTCCAGTCGCCCGCCTCGAGCGTCCGACGGAAGCCGTGGGAGCCGTTGAGGTTGCCGGTCAACGCCCGACGGTGCCCCGAGCGGTACCGCAGCTGCATCGTCACCGTGCGCGGCCGCTGCAGGTAGAAGTACAGCCGGTGGTTGACGTTCGGCGACCCGTCGCGCGGGTCGTCGATCGCCCAGCTGAAGCTCTCGCGGCCGTCGCGGAAGTCGCCCGCCCAGCCCATGGCCCAGTTGCCGAGCGTGTGCTTGAAGCGGTGGGCGGTGCCGAAGTCGACGAACACGCCGTGGTGGTCGATGTCGGCCAGCGGCAGATGGTTGACGAAGGAGAACCACGGGAAGGCATCGCGGAACCGCGCCGGAATCGGAGTCTGCGAACCCTCGGTCCCGCCCGGCGGCGCGGGGTAGTCCGGGGCCGATGCCGGGGCCTGCTCGTAGATCCGCGGCGGCGGCGGCCCGCTGGTGGTGGCCCGGGGCGGCGCCAACCCGCGAGCCGCGGCATCCACCGCTCCCTCGTCCTTCGCTTCGCCCCGGCGCGAGCAGCCCGCCAGACACGCCGCGAGCCCCGCCAGCACGACGAGCGTCCGCCGGCCCGACGGGAGCCCGCGTTCCCGGCGCCGCACCCTCACCGCCACCCGACCTCCCTCAGTCCCTCGACCCGCCGGTTCGGTGACGAACCTGCGGGCTCGGGACTGCGTGACGAACAAGCACCATGTGCTGCCTCCGACCGGCGCCATGCGTCATCGCCTTCGCGACTCGAGGCACTCAGGTCCCCAGGAACAGCTCGTCGAAGTGCACGACGGCGTGGATCCGCGGCGGGTTCGCCACGTCCAGGTTGTCGTACCGTACCTCGAACAGCACCCGGACGTTCTCGAACCGCTCCGGCAACTCGCCCCAGTACTCCAGGAAATCCGCGGAGAGGTTGCGCTCGAAACGCACCCACCGCCCCACCACCGGCTGCTCCCGTGTCAGGTAGACGAACTTCGCGTTGGAGATGCCGAACGGGGGATGGTCGATGCCGGCCAACAGGTAGCGCAGCTGCTGGTTCTGCACGCTGCCGCCCGACATCGCCGCGCCCGCGACGATCACCACGAACTGGATGTACGTGTCGACCGCGCTGCGCTCCCAGGTCTCCACGTAGTACCACCCCGACACCACGGTGGGCAGCACCGGCGTGCGCACGTCGTGGATCACGCCCCGGATGTGCGTCTTGTCCGGCGGTGGATGGGCCTCGTCGACCCGCAGCTCCAGCCGCGCGGACCAGCGCCCCTCGCGCGCCGGCCCGGCGGTCACCGTGAATCCGCCCCAGTGCGGCCGGTCCGGGAAGTACCACCACGGCTCCGTCCCGTCCTCGAAGCCCGCGTTGGTCAGGAAGTTGAACCCCGAGGTCGACGGCACCTCGGCCAGCGGCACCGGCGCGGGCGGCGAGAACTTCGTGCCCGCCACCCACCCCGACGGGATCGGCGGCACCCGCTCCTCGACCTCGCCCGCCGCCGCCGCGGCCACCACCCCTCCCCCGGCGTCGCCCGGCTCGGTCCGGGTCGCGGTCGGACCGTTCACGGACGGTCGGGGCACCCCCGGACCCCGCGGTTCCCCGTCCAGACGCGGCTCCCGCCGGCAGCCCGGGGCGAGCGCCGCCAGGACGACCGCCCCCGCCAGCACCCGCTGCACTCGACAATTCAATGGGATGGCCCGACGCATGACCCGCATTTAACCACACCCCTCCCGGAATGCACCCCCGCTTTTCACCCAACCCCGCCGGCCGATCCCCTGTTCCCCGGGCCGCACCCCATCCTCCATCCCCGGTTCCCGGCCCCTTGTTCCTCGGTCCTTGGTCCTTGGTCCTGATCCGCTCTTCCTTTCCCGTCACACTTCCCTTCCCCCCGGCCCCTAAGTCGGTACAATGAGCGCGACGGCATTGGCCATGGGAACGGAACGCGACTTGGAGATCGCGGCCGCCATCCGCGATCGCACCCACCATCGGGCGTTGGCGATGATGACCCGGGAGCTGGGGCCGGCTCTCGGGCGGTTCTGCGCGGCGATCCTCGGCAACCGGGCCGAGGCCGAGGAAGCGGCGCAGGACGCACTCATCGAGGCGCTCCGGGCGATGTCCGGGTTCCGCGGGGAGTCCGCGGTCCGGACCTGGCTGTTCGCCATCGCCCGGCGGATCTGCTTCCGGCGCCTCCGGCGCCGGCGGCACCGCGAAGCCCTGCTCCACGTCGTGTCCGCAGGCGAGCTGCCGTCGCCCGACTCGCCGCTCGACGAGGCCGCGCGCACCGAGCTGTACCGCCGGTTGCAGCAGACGATGGAGACGCTCCCGCTCGAGGATCGGGAGCTGCTCGCCCTGCGCTACCAGGCGGACCTCACCTACGAGGAGGCAGCCGAGGTGTGCGGCATCTCGCCCGACGCGGCGCGGAAGCGCGCGAGTCGCGCGTTCGCGGTCCTGCGGGACCGGTTGGGAGGGATCCCATGAACGAGCCGAAGTGCCGGGAAGTGGACGAGCGACTGGCGGAGCTGGTGGATGCGGAGCCGGCGGCCCAGCAGGCGCTGGGCGAGCACCTGGCGTCGTGCGCGGAGTGCCGGGCGAAGCTGGACCATGCCCGACGAACCGCGGGCTGGCTGCGGCGGGCCGGGGACGCCCAGGCGCCGGGGGTGCCCGAGGTCGACGCGCTCTTTCGGCGGGCCGAGGCGCAGCGACGGGCGCGCAACCGACGCACCGTCGGCTGGGTCGGCGGCGTGGTGGCCCTGGCCGCCTCGCTCGCCCTC
>CAZMRP010000639.1:0-3532 GCA_964568275.1 uncultured Myxococcales bacterium | reverse complement strand
ACGAGGTGACCGTCGTCGACCGCGACGAGCCGGTCCTGGCCGACCTGGCCCGCCGCCTGCCGGTCCGCACGCAGCGCGGCGACCTGGCCGACGCCGCCGCCGTCCGCACGCTCTGCTCCGCCTTCGACCTGGTCGTCGGCGCGGCGCCCGGCTTCCTCGGCCTCTCCGTCCTGCGCGCGGTCCTCGAGGCCGGCCGCAACGTGGTCGACATCTCGTTCATGCCCGAGGACGCCCGCACGCTCGACGGCCTGGCCCGCGAACGCGGCGTCACCGCGGTGGTCGACTGCGGCGTCGCCCCCGGCCTCTCCAACCTCTTCTGCGGCCGCGCCCAGGCGCGCCTCGACCGCCTCGAGGCCGTCCGGATCCTCGTCGGCGGCCTCCCCGTCGCCCGCCGCTGGCCCTGGGAGTACGGCGCCGTGTTCTCCCCGATCGACGTGCTCGAGGAGTACACGCGGCCCGCCCGCTTCGTCGAGCACGGCGACCTGGTGGTCCGCGAGGCGCTCAGCGAGCCGTCGCTGGTGGACCTCCCGGGAGTCGGCACCGTCGAGGCCTTCAACACCGACGGCCTGCGCTCGCTGCTCGACACGATCCACGCCCCGTTCGTCAAGGAACAGACGCTGCGCTGGCCCGGCCACATCGAGAAGATGCGCGTCCTGCGCCACCTCGGCCTCCTGTCGCCGGACCCGGTCGACGTCGGCGGCGTCCGGGTCCGCCCCATCGACCTGACCGCCCGCCTGCTGTTCCCCCAGTGGCGGCTCGCGCCCGGCGAGGAGGAGCTGACCGTCCTGCGCGTCGAGGCCGACGGCGTCCGCCGGGGCCGCCGCGTCCGCCTCGCCTGGGACCTGCTCGACCGCACCGACCGCGCCTCCGGCGAGACGTCGATGGCCCGCACGACCGGCTTTCCCGCCACGATCGTCGCCCGCCTGGTCGCGGCCGGCACGCTGCGCCGCCCGGGCGTCCACCCGCCGGAAGCGTTCGGCGGCGACGAAACGCTGTACGAGCACATGCGCGGCGAGCTGCGCCGCCGCGGCGTCTCGTTCACCGAGCGCGAGGAACAGCTCGCGCAATCGTAGCCGAGCCCGACGAGGCCCGAACGCGCGGGGCGAGCCGCAAGCCGAGGAGTGCTCCCCGGCGGGGACCCCTTGCCGACGCCCTACCCGCAGCACCCCGATCGGGCTATCATTCGCCTGCCGGCGCGTTCGCGACGACAGCCACGCCGGAAGGGAGGTGGTCATGCGCGGGTGGTGGATCGCCCTGGGATTCCTGGCCCTCGGAGCCTGCAATGCAGGCTCGACCCCCCCGGAGCCGAACCCCGGCACCGCGGCCGCGGCGCTGACCGGCGAAGCCCCGCCGGCCGAGCCGGCCGAGCCGCCCGCGGCGGAGTCGACACCGCTGTCCGCCGAGCGCGTCTATCGCGGCCCGCACGACGTCCCGTTCCTCGTCACGCCCCGCTGGTCCCCCGCCGGCGACCGGCTGCTCGTCCGCGGACACTACGGCATCGGCCTCCACCTGCTCGAGCTCGCCGGCGGCACCCTCCGGACCCTCGACGGCTTCGCCCAGGGCCGCGCCGTCTGGTCGCCCGACGCCCTGCGCGTGCTGTTCCCCGTGCCGCAGGCCGAGAACGCGTTCGAGGCGATCGATGTCGCCTCCGGCGCCCGGGAGCGGATGCCGCGGCCGGCGTTCCTGCCCGAGACGATCCCGTTGTTCGAGAGCCGGGCGGGCGCCGAGTTCCTGTTCGACGCCGACGGCCGACGCGTGCTGTACGAGGAGTACGGCGGCCGGCTGGTGGCCTGGGACGGCGACCGCCGCACCAACCTGGCCGAGATGGACGCCTGGGGCCCGCAAACCGCCCCCGACGGCCGCCGCGTCGCCTGGTGCCTCGGGCATCTGCACCAGTCCGAGCTGGTGGTCGCGACGCTCGGCGGCACCGAGCTGTTCCGCGGCCGCGGCGCCCACCCCGCGTGGCTCGCCGACGGCGTCCGGCTGGTGTTCGCCGAGCCGGCTCCGGACCTCGAGGTCGACGGCCGGCCGTTCGTCGGCTTCGCCGACCTGTGGCTGCTCGACCTCCGCACCGGCGCCCGCACGCGGCTGACCGACACGCCCGAGGCGATCGAGATGGAGCCGGCGCTGTCCCCGCAGGGCAGCGAGCTGGCGTGGGCCGACTGGAGCGACGGCACGATCCACGTGGCCCGCTTCGACCCGGATGCCGCCGCCGAGGAAGGAGGCCGGCCATGAGCGCCCCGCGCCTCGCCCTCCCCGCCCTGTCGGCCCTCCTGACCCTGGCGCTGACCGCCGCCCCCGCGCGCGCCGTCTACGAGTGCGGCGGCGAGTACGACACCTGCGACTGCGGCGGCGATTCGATCTGCTGCTGTTGTACGCCGAGCGGCGACTGCGGCGGCACCTGCGGCAACTGCGTCTGGCACGCCTGGCACTCGGCCTGCTGCAACTGGGGCCGGGCGCTCGAGTGGTGCACCGACGCCCAGTACTGGAACGACCAGGCCCGCTCGCGCGGCTACTCGACCGGCATGTCGCCGGCCAACACCGCCGTCTTCGTCTGCGAGCCGAGCGCGACCTGCAGCGGCTGGGGCCACGTCGGCTACGTGGTGACCGCCAACGCCGACGGCAGCTTCTCGTCCACCGAGCAGTTCTGCGCCGGCACCTGCGGCACCCACAGCCGCACCCGCGCCGCCGGCTTCGCCACCGGCGGGTTCATCTACAACCCCGGCGGCACGCCCCCACCCCCCACCTGCAGCGGCACCGACGGCGCCACGTTCGTCGGCGAGACGATCCCCGACGGCACCCACTTCGCCGCCGGCGCCACGTTCACCAAGACCTGGACGCTGCGCAACAGCGGCACCAGCACCTGGACCCGCGACTGCAACCACCTGCTGGCCTTCGACGGCGAACAGCAGTTCGGCGCCCCCGACCAGACCCGGCTCCCCGACGGCACCTCCGTCGCCCCGGGCGCCAGCTACACCTGGTCCGTCCCGATGACCGCCCCCTCCACCGCCGGCACCTACCGCGGCTACTGGAGGATGGACCGCTACGGCACCGCGCGCTTCGGCGACCGGATCTGGGTCGAGATCGTCGTCGACTCCACCACGCCCCCGCCCCCCACCGACGCCGACGGCGACGGCTACGCCGCGGGCACCGACTGCAACGACGGCAACGCCAGCATCCACCCCGGCGCCACCGAGCTGTGCAACGGCGTCGACGACGACTGCGACGGCGAGACGGACGAAGGGGTGCGCAACCTGTGCGGCACCTGCGGCCCGGAGCCCGCCGAGGTGTGCGGCGACGGCGTCGACAACAACTGCAACGGCACGATCGACGAAGGGTGCGAGCCAGGCGCCGATGCCGATGCCGACGCCGCCGACACGCCGGACAGCCTGAACCTCGACGCCCCCCGCGTCGACTCGCTGCTCGACACGACCCCGGGCGACGTCCCGGCCGACGGGGAAACCGACGGTTGGACCTACGTCTACGTCGACGACGGCTGCGGCTGCGCCGTCCCCGGCCGCCGCGGCTCCGG
>CAZMRP010000638.1:0-3532 GCA_964568275.1 uncultured Myxococcales bacterium | reverse complement strand
CGGCGGGTTCGCGCGCGTCCCGCCCCACGGTCCGCGCCACCGAGCGCAGCGCGCCCCACGCGCCGCACGCCGGGCACCGGCCCAGCCAACGCGGCGTCGCCGCCCCGCACTCCGTGCACACCTGCGCCTCGGTCCGCTGCGCCATGCTCCACCTCCGCGGAGGAGCTTCGCGGCGGACGGGCGGGTCGTTGTGCGGGGGGGCGACGGGGCGCCCCTGGTCGACTTGCTAGAACGTGACGCCGAGCAGCGCCTGGACGGTCTGGGCGTTGGACAGGTCGTAGACGCCGTTGCGCAGCTGGCTGCCGTCCATCCCGGCCAAATCCTCGAACGCGCCGAACGGGAAGAACACGCCGTACTGCAGGCGGGCGATGAAGTTGTCGGCGGTCTCGAAGGTGACCGAGGCGTCGATCTCCAGCCCGAGGTCGGGGAGGTTCGAGCGGGTGCTCATGAACTCGGAGGCCCGCGACCAGACGGTGTCGAGGCGGAAGTTGAGGAACTTCTTCGAGCGGCCGACGCCGAGGGCCAGGGTGTAGTCGACCCAGGGCCGGAAGTAGTAGGCCCCGGAGACGCTGCCGAGAATCTGCTCGAACAGGATCAGATCGACGTTGAAGTCGGGGTCGAAGCGGAAGCGCGAGATGGTGTCGGCGCCGGCGACGCCGAGGGACGCGCCGCGCTGGTCCAGGATGCCCGCGTTGGCCGAGATGCCTTCCTCGTTCGGGTCGCCCGAGGCGTAGCCGGCCTCGAGGCCGAAGCGCAGGCGGTTCGAGCGGACGGTCGGCTGGCCGATCGCGGTGTACTCGAGCTGCAGCACGCCGCCATACTGGAGCACCTCGAGGTTCTGCTCGAGGAAGTCGTAGTTGGCGGTCTCCTTGCACATGATCCCGCCGTAGATCACCGTCCACTCCGTCTCCGCGCGGAACCGCTCGTAGCGGAACTGGAACCACAGGTCGATGATGTGGGCGAAGGCGTCGCGGCGGATGAGCTGGGCGTTGTCCTGGTTGCCGAGCCAGTCGGTGCCCTCGGAGGACAGCACCTGGTTGCGGAACACGTAGTACACGCCGCCGGAGAAGGCGGGGAGCCCGCTGCGCAGCCGGACCAGCTGTTCCTCCTCGGCGGGGCGGTAGCCGAGCACGGCGATGTACTGGTTGACGTCGTCGAGCTGTCCGAGGTCCCAGGCCTGGCCCTGCGACTGGAAGATCGCCTGGCTGGTCGGTCCCTCGCCGGCGAAGTCGGCGCCGAGCGCGCCGACGATCCCCATGTAGCGGGCGGCCCACATGATCCGGTCGGCCAGGTCGCCGTAGTCCGAATCGATGTCGTTGCCGCCGTTGGCCAGGATCCCGAGCCCCCAGTGGGACTGCATGCGGCCGAACATCAGGCGCCCCAGCGGCGTCGTGACCTCGGCCCAGGCGCGCTTGACGGCGATCGAGTCGCTGAACGAGTTGATCCCGCTGACCGGCGGGACCTGCGTCGAGGCGAAGGCGCCGAGCGGGGCCCAGGGCGAGCGTGCGGTGAGCTGGTAGCCGCCGCCGTCACCGGGCATGTTGGCGTACCCCTCGGGGGTGCTGCCGAGCACCAGGTTGTCGAGCACGTCGAACGTCGCGTAGACCTGGACGTAGCTGGACAGGTGAATCACCGGCTCGAGCCGCAGGCGCAGGTTGGCGCCGGCGATGGTGTCGTTGGTGAAGCAGGTCTCGCCGGCGGCGCCGGAGCAGACCGCGCCGTTCTGGTCGACGCCGTCGTCGTAGGGATGGGCGAACGCCACGCCGTCGGGGCGTCCCAGGTGGAGCTGGTAGAACAGGTCGCCGCGCGTCCGGAAGTACCCCTTGAGCTCGATGAACCGGCTGGCTTCCTCCTGCCAGCTGACCTGCTCGGCGTCCCGCTCGGCCTGCTGGTCTTCGCGGTCCTCGCGCGAGGCCGACAGCAGCGCCTCCGCCGGGTTCGGCTCGCTGCCGCCGGCACCGGCGGTGTCGTCGGTCGGAGCGGCGGTGTCGCCGGAGCCATCCGCCCACGTGTCGTCGGAGCCGTCGCCGAAGAAGCTGTCGTCGGGGGGCGTGAGCGCGGGACCCTCGCCGGTCGGCTCGGTCGGCACCTCGCCGGCGGCGGTCGCGTCGTACCCGGCGGCCGTGGTGTCGTACCCGGCGGCCGCGCTGTCCCCGGCCGTCGTCGTGGTGTCGTCCGTCGCGGTCGTCGTGTCGTCCGTCGCGGTCGTCGCGTCGTCCGCCGTCTCCGCTTCGGCGGGTTGGGCCGGAGCGGCGTTCGGCACGACGACGGCCGTCGCGAGCGCCACGAGACCGATCCAGAAGCTGTTCATCGGTCACACGTCCTTCGGAAGCCCGGGCTTCCCGTCGTCGAACGAATCTCGGCGCCTTTCGCGGACGCGCGTCGTCGTTCCACGACCTCGCGAACGCAAAAACGCCACGGAAACGCGGGGTAGCACGAAGGCCGCGGGGATGTCAACGAACGCCTCCGGCCGCCGTCGACCGCGACGGCGCGCCGCGCCCCCGGCGAACGGGAGCACGGGCCGCGGCTCAGGCGGAGGGGAGGACGATCGCGGCGCCCAGCACCGAGCCGCCGCTGCCGAAGACCGGGCGGACGTCGACGGTCGCCGGCTTGCCGCCGGGCGGCGGCGGCAGCCGCGATGCCCGCAGCTCGAACACCGCCTGGATCCGCCGGTCGATCTCCCCCGGCGGGAGCAGCCCGTCGGCGCCGGCGCGCAGCGCGCCGATCGGGTCGGTGCCCAGGCGCTCCCGAACCCGACGCCCGACGACCAGCACCGCACCTCCCCGGTCGACGACCACGACGTCGGGCTCCAGGGTATCCAGCACGGCGCACGTCAGCCGCTCGTGCAGCCGCGCCCGCCCTTCCCGGGCCGCGTCGAGCACGGCGAACTGCTCGGCGGTGGCGTTGACCGCGGCGGCGAGCTCGCCCAACTCGTCGCGCGCCCCGTGGCCGATGCGACGGCCGTACTCGCCGCGCCGCATCGCCTCGATGCCGCGCTCGATCGCCTCGAGCGGCACGGCGATCGAGCGATACAGGCGGCGGCCGAAGAACGCGGCCAGGCCGACGCCGAGCAGGCCGACGACGACGACCCAGGCGGAGCGCTGCCAGCCGTGACGGGCCGCCTCCTCGGACGCATGGTCGGCGGCGCCCCGGTTGAGCGCCGCGAGGTTGTAGACCGCCTGGTGGACCTCCTCGCGTCGCTCGTCCGCCAGCAGGCCGTAGGTGAGCGTGTCGAGCGGCAGGCTGCCGACGTAGGCGGGACGCGGCGGGACGGGCGCCTCGGCGGAGGTCTCGTCGGGCGCGGGCTCCGCGAAGTCGGCGCCGAACAGATCCGGGCCGTCCTGCTCGAACGGCTCCGGCTCCTCATACGGCTCGGAGTCGAACAGCTCGTCCTCGCGCTCGTCGTCCACGGTTGGCACCTTACGTGCTGGGTCCGACAACTTTCGAGCCGCGATCCAGCTCGGGACCGGGAACGGAAGGGGCCCCCGCGCACCCGGAAGAGCTCGCTTACCCTTGCTGCCTTTCGGCCCTG
>CAZMRP010000637.1:0-3541 GCA_964568275.1 uncultured Myxococcales bacterium | reverse complement strand
CTGGGCGACCCACCTGTGCTACCTGAGCCCGGGCACGGCGGGGCAGGGGGCGCGGGTGCGCGTGATGGCGCCGCCGGGCGAGGTGCGCGAGCTGGCGGCGTTGGTCCGCGCGGGCTCGCCGGCCCCGCTGCTCGAGCTGTGCGAGCGGTGGTTGCGCGAGGAGCGAGCGGTGCGGTAGCTTCGGGGTTCCGAGGAGAGGAGGAAGGGATGCGAGCGATCATCGTGTTGCTGTGTCTGGTTGGTTCGGCGGCGTGGGCCTGCGGCCCGGCGACTCCGGAGCCGGTGACGGGCGGCACGGAAGACGAGCCCGAGCCGGGCGGCCCGGAGCGGCGTTCGGGCGACCTGCAAGGCGGCTCGGGGGCCCAGATGCCGATCAACGCGCAGGTGTCCGACGGTCCGGCGATGCCCGACGACACGCCCGCGGGTCCGGACCGGGACTTGGACGGCATTCTCGACCCGAACGACCAGTGTCCCGACGAGCCGGAGGACCGGGACGGGTTCCAGGACGAGGACGGCTGCCCCGACCCGGACAACGACCAGGACGGCCTCTCCGACGTCCAGGACCTGTGTCCGAACGAGCCGGAGGACCGGGACGGGTTCCAGGACGAGGACGGCTGCCCCGACCCGTAGTGCTGCCTCGGCGCGGGTCCGAAAGACCGTTCAGACGAGCTGCGACAGGCGCTTGATCGCCTCGTCGATCTGGGCGCGGCGGTCCCGGGCGTGGCGCAGCCGCTCGCGCATCTCCTCGACGACCTCGGCCGGCGCCTTGGCGGTGAACTCCCGGTTCGCGAGGCGCTTCTCGAGTCCCTCGACTTCCTTGTCGACCTTGTGCAGTTCCTTGTCGTGCCGGACCCGTTCGGCGGCGACGTCGACGATTCCGGCGAGCGGGACGGCGACGGGGAGCTTGCCGGCGACGCCGATGGCGTGGCCGGTGAGGTCGGCGTCGGGGGCCACGGCCTGCAGGTCGGCGCCGCAGAGGTTGCCGGCGCGGACGAGGATCTCGGGCGCGAGCAGCCAGCCGACGGCGTCGGCGGCTTCGGGAACCTTGACGATGCGCACGTTGAGCCGTGCGGCGGGGGCGATGTTGTACTCGGCGCGCACCGAGCGCACGGTGCCGACGAGGTCGCGCAGGAGCTGGAAGCGGGCCGCGGCCTCCGGGTTGCGCCGCGCCGGGTCGGCGTCGGGGAAGGGGGCGGCGGCGAGCGCCGTCGCGGGCGGTTCGCCGGGCCAGGGCAGGGCCTGCCACAGCTCCTCGGTCAGGAACGGGATCACGGGGTGCAGTAGCCGCAGGGTCTGCTCGACGACGTGCCGCAGCACGGCGCGCGTCTCGTCGCGGTGCACGGCGCTGGCCGGGTCGCGTGCGTACAGCGCCGGCTTGGTCCATTCGATGTACCAGTCGCACAGCTCGTGCCAGGTGAACGAGTAGAGGGCGGCGCAGGCCTCGTCGAGCCGGAACTCGTCGAGGGCGGTGCGGACGGCGGCGACGGTCTCGTCGAGCCGGTGGAGGATCCAGGCGTTGCCGAGGTCCGTGCAGCGGTCGGTGCGGGTGGGGACGGGGTCCTCGCCGAGCGCGGTTTCCATGAAGCGCACGGCGTTCCAGATCTTGTTGCAGAAGAAGCGGTAGCCCTCGATGCGCTTGGGGTCGAGCTTCATCGACTGGCCCTGGGCGGAGTAGCTGGCGAGGGTGAAGCGCAGGGCGTCGGTGCCGAACTTCGCGGTGACCTCCAGCGGGTCGACGGCGTTGCCGCGGGTCTTGCTCATCTTGCGGCCCTGGGCGTCGAGCACCATGCCGTGGAGCACGACCTTGCGGAACGGCACCTCGCCGGTCATCCGCAGGCCCAGCATCATCATCCGCGCGACCCAGAAGAACAGGATGTCGAATCCGGTCTCCATCACGGAGGTCGGGTAGAAGGTCCGGAGGGCGGGGGTCTGCTCGGGCCAGCCCAGCGTGGAGAACGGCCAGAGCCCCGACGAGAACCAGGTGTCGAGCACGTCCTCGTCCTGGCGCAGTTCGGTCGCGCCGCACCTGGGGCAGGCGGTCGGCGTGGTGCGGGCGACGACCGTCTCGCCGCAGGCGCAGTACCAGGCGGGGATGCGGTGGCCCCACCAGAGCTGGCGCGAGACGCACCAGTCCTGGATCCCCTCGAGCCAGTGGAAGTAGGTCTTGGTCCACATCTCCGGGAGGATGACGGTGCGGCCGTCGCGCACGGCGGCGAGCGCCGGTTCCGCCAGCGGCTGCATCTTGACGAACCACTGGGTGGACAGCAGCGGCTCGACGACCGTCTCGCAGCGCTGGCAGCGGCCGACGGCGTGGAGGTGTTCCTTGGTGCCGCGGAACAGGCCCAGTTCGGTCAGCTTCTCCTTCACCGCCTCGCGTGCCGCCCGGCGGTCGAGGCCGGCGAAGGGGCCGCCGGCGGCGGTGACCTTGGCGTCCTCGTCGAGCATCTTGATGAACGCCAGGCCGTTGCGTCGCCCGCACTCGAAGTCGTTCGGGTCGTGGGCCGGCGTGACCTTCACGGCGCCGGTGCCGAACCTGGGGTCGACCAGGATCGGGTCGCCGACGACGGGGAAGGTGCGGTCGAGCAGCGGATGGCGGAGCGCCTGGCCGACCCGGTCGCGGTAGCGCTCGTCGTCGGGGTGCACGGCGACGGCGGTGTCGCCCAGCATCGTCTCGGGTCGGGTGGTGGCCACGACGACCTCGCCCGAGCCGTCGGCGAGCGGGTAGGCGAACGACCACAGCTCGCCCTTGGTCTCCGCGTGCACGACCTCCAGGTCGGACAGGGCGGTGCGGCAGCGCGGGCACCACTGGATCAGCCGCTCGGCGCGGTAGACCAGCCCGTCCTCCCACAGCCGCACGAAGGCCTCGCGCACCGCGCGCGACAAGCCCTCGTCCAGCGTGAACCGCTCGCGGCGCCAGTCGACGGAGGTTCCCAGCGATTTGTGCTGCTCGGTGATGCGGCCGCCGTACTGCTTGCGCCACTCCCAGACCCGCTCGATGAACTTCTCGCGGCCCAACTGGTGGCGCGTCGTCCCCTCCTTGGCCAGCGCGCGCTCGACGACCATCTGGGTGGCGATGCCGGCGTGGTCGGAGCCGGGAAGCCAGAGGGTGTTCTCGCCGAGCATCCGGTGGTAGCGGATGATGGTGTCCTGGATCGTTGCAGTCAGCGCGTGGCCCATGTGCAGTGCGCCGGTGATGTTCGGCGGCGGGATCACGATGCAGAACGGCGGTCGGTCGCTGGTGTCCCGGGCCTCGAAGACCTTGCGGTCCTGCCAGAGTTGATAGATGCGCGACTCGAACGACGCAGGTTCGTAGGGACGATTGCCGATGGTCACGGGGAAGGGCTACTCCTTCAGCAGGGCCTGGAGCTGCTCGCGGATGATCGTCTCGGCGAGGTCGGGGACGACCTCCCACGCCACCTGCTCGATGATCTCGCGGGAAACCACGCGCAGGACCGCCTGGAGCTGCTCGGGGCTGAGTCCGGGCACCTCGGCCGCCAGCTTGCGTTCCAGGTCGACGGGCACGACGGCCGCCGCGCCGGGC
>CAZMRP010000636.1:0-3542 GCA_964568275.1 uncultured Myxococcales bacterium | reverse complement strand
CTGCACGATCAACTGGTTGGGGGGCGATTGCCAGTCCTTCGCCGCGATCTCGGTCGCCGACGGCGTCGGACACCGCGTCCACCACAACGACGACCACCACACCCAGCGCCAGGGGCTCGGCTACGGCGTCGTGCTCTACGGCGGCATCGACGCCGACACCGCGGTCGACATCGCCTGGAACCGCTTCGACTACAACCGCCACGCCGTGGCCGGCAGCGGCTACCCGCGCCAGGACTACGAGGCGCGCCGCAACCTCGTGCTGACCCATTCGATCGGCCACATCTTCGACATGCACGGGATGGACGAGCACACGCACGACGGGAGCGTCTGGGCCGGGCGCGAGATGCTGGTCCACGACAACACCGTGCTCTGCGACAACCAGTACTCGTTCGTCGTCCGCGGCCGCCCCGCCGTCGGCGCCTGGTTCTACTCCAACTGCCTGGCCCGCGCGAACGCCGACGCCGCCGCGCTGCAACGGTTCTACTTCGGCGACTTCCACGTCGACCGCTCGCCCACCGGCTCCGCACCCAACCAGTACGGCCGCTCGGCCGCCGACTGCGAGACGGTCCGCTGGTGCACGGCGAAGGGCGGCGCCGGCCCATGGCGCTACCTGGTCGCGTCGTCGACGACCCTCGGCACGCTGGCGCTCCACGACTTCGACGGCGACGGCATCGCCGACGTCTTCCGCCCCAACGGCTCCGAGTGGCAATGGTCCCGCTCCGGCACCACCGGCTGGGCCACGCTGCGCGCCGCGACCGACCGCCTGGCCGACGTCGCGTTCGGCGACTTCGACGGCGACGGACGCACCGACGTCTTCCGCACCACCGGCGGCGAGTGGCAGTGGTCGCGCTCGGGCACCGCCGCCTGGGCCCGGCTCAACGCCTCGTCGTACACCCTCGACCAGCTCCGCTTCGGCGACTTCGACGGCGACGGACGTACCGACGTCTTCACGGCCACCGGCACCGAGTGGCGCTGGTCGCGCTCCGGCTCGTCGGGCTGGGCCACGCTGAACACGTCGAGCGCCACGTTGGCGAGCCTGGCGTTCGGCGACTTCGACGGCGACGGACGCACCGACGTGTTCAACGCCACCGGCTCCGAGTGGCGCTGGTCGCAATCCGGCTCGTCGCCGTGGGCGCGGCTCAACGCCTCGTCGTACACGCTCGACCGCCTGGCCTTCGCCGACTTCGACGGCGACGGCGAGACCGACGTGTTCTCGACGCAGGGCAACCGCTGGATGGTGGCCTGGTCGGGACGCGGAAGCTGGCGGCTGCTGCGGATCGCGAGCGAGGCGCCGGCGGCGCTGGGCTTCGCCGACTTCGACGGCGACGGCGCGGACGACGTGTTCAAGACCGGCTGTTTGTGACGGGCTTGCTGCGCGGTCCGCGCGCGTGTAGGTTCCGGGCCGGGAGCGCGACGCAGCAGAAGGGCGCGCGCGTGCTTCGGGTCTTGCGGTCGTAGCTCAGCTGGATAGAGCACCAGACTTCGAATCTGGTGGTCGCGCGTTCGAATCGCGCCGGCCGCACCCCGCCCTACGGACGGCAGCCGTAGGTCGCCTCGTAGACCGAACGCGTCCCCGAAGCCCCCGGGTCGTCGGTCCAGATCACCATGTAGGTGCCGGCGTTGTAGGCCAGCCCCGGGTGCGCCGCCAGCCGGGAGCCGGGAGCGATGTCGACCGGCCCGTCGAGCGTGTGGAAGTCGACGCCATCGATCCGGGCCAGCGCGATCCCGTCGCGGGCCGGCGTGACGAAGTGCCACGCGAGGCCCCACTCTCCCGTCAGGTCGCCCCACGCCAGCGCCAACTGCTTCGGCAAGGCGGAGGACGGGAGCGCCAGCTCCGTCAGGATCGCGTGCTCCACGGGCGCCTCGCCCGGCCCGAACGTCGCCAGGCGCAGGACGGTGCCCGTGAAGCCGACCGTCTCCCACGCCAGACCGAACTCCGCCCCGTTCCAGACCAGCGCCGGATGGCCGAGGATCTCGTCGTCCGCCGCCGGCGCCAGCACGTCCTCGCGCAGCACCGCGAACGCCCCGTCGAGCGACAGGACGTGGAGTGCTCCGTCGGAGGCGCTCAGGTACACCAGCACGAACCGGCCACCACCCCAGGCGAGCCGCGGCTCGCCCGAGCCCGCCTCGAGCGTCCGGAGTGTCGTCAGGCTGCCGATGGCGAAGCCCGTCGTCCGGGTGAAGCGCTGGATCCGAAGGTCGATCCTCCCGGTGCCGTGGGCGGTCTGCATCCAGGCGGCGACCAGCTCGGTCCCGTCGAAGGTCAACGACGGCGCCGTGTCGCGCGCGTCGGTGTCGGGAACCTGCCGCGGCACCTCGCCCCCCGTGCCCGTCGAGGGCAGGACCTTGAGCCAGAGCCCGGGGCCCTCGCCTTCCGGCACCGAGAAGGCCACGACGAAATCCCCGTCGGGCAGCTCGAGCAGCGGATGAACGGGACCGATCTCCACCGAGGAGAGGGACCACATCGCCGACGTGGCCGCGGATCCATCCAGGTTCACGCGCTGGAACCGCAGCCCGTCCGCCGACACCGGCCCCGCCAGCCGGCTGAAGGCCACGAACCCGCTGCCAGAGGCCAACGCCACGGGCCGTTCGTCCGCGTCGGCCGCGCGCTCGCCGAGCATCTGCACCCTGCTCAACACCGCCTCGCACGGCTGCTCGCCGTCGTCCGCCCCACCGTCGTCGTCCGTCTCCGCCTCCGCTTCGACGTCCGCGTCCCCGTCGGCCTCGGCCTCGGCGTCCGCGTCCGCGTCGACCGGGGGCGTGTCGTCGCAAACGCAGGAATCGCCGTGACACGAGCCCGTCCGGTGACCGGCGGCGATGCAGCTCGACATGCAGTCGACCAGGTCGCAGACGGACGCGTCCCCGCCACCGTCGTCCTCCGAGGCCAGGATCGGCGTGCCGTCCGCGAAGTCGCAGGCCGGGACGCCGCCGAGCGCCAGCAACACCAGCACGCCGAGTACGACGGGCCGGAAGTTCTGATCCCGTAGGGGCGCCACGCTGGGACACAATCGCAGCGAGCGGCCCGGGTGCACCCGTGCGGCCAGGACCATCGGACACCGTGGTTGCGTGGTTGCTTCGTTCATGCCCCACCAGTACCGCCACCCCGCAGCCACGGCTCACCGCGACGCCGCGAGGCCGGCCTCACCACCCCACCGCCGCCGCCAGCGTCACGCCGAGCAGCGGCCGGCCCCACTCGGCGACGCGCCGGTCGCCGAACCGCACGCCGACCCCCGGCACCGCCATCCCGACCCACCCGTCCAGCCGCAGCGCCAGCCAGTCCAGCGCCCGGTACTCCAGCCCCCCGACCACGTGCGCCACGAACGTCGTCACCAGGTCCTCGGCGCCGACGTACGGCCCCTCCGCGGTCCCGCGCATCCGCACGAACGCCGCGCCGAGCCCGACGCCGAAGTCGGGCTGGAACCACCCACGACCCGCCAGCGGCAGCCACCGCAGGTCGACGAACGCCCGCCACGGCTGCAGCTCGGCCGAGCCCTCCGCGGCCGTGACCGTCGGCGTCCCGAGCGGCGCGGCAAACGACGCAG
>CAZMRP010000635.1:0-3566 GCA_964568275.1 uncultured Myxococcales bacterium | reverse complement strand
TTGAGAACGAAAAAATAGGCTACCGAGCCCTTGCCCGAAGGCGTAGGCCACCGCACCCCGCGCCGCCGCGAAGCCGTCCGGCCCCGTCGCCGGCACCAGCCCTCCCCCGCTCGCCGCCGCGGCCCGCTCCACCAGCGCCAGCTGCCGCTCGACGCTCGCCAGCCGGTCCCCCAGGCGCACCGGCGCCGTGACCAGGCCGAAGAACACCCCGCCGAATCCCCCCTGTTGCAGCCGCGGCAGGTCGACGTGCCAGCCCAACGCCGCGCGCGGCAGCAGCGGCCGGTGCCGGCGCAGGAAGTCGTAGCCCAGCCGCATCAGGGACGGCGTGTCCGCGTGCAGGTCGATCGGCGGGTGCTCGGCGAGCAGCCGCGCCACGTCCGCCGGCAGTCGGCGCGTCACGGAACGAGAGCCTACGGGATCCCCCGGCCCGGAGAAAGGGGACGACGACGCCGGTCTTGGAAGTCCGGAACGGGAGGACTACTCGGCCGCGGCCGGTCCGCCGAGGTTCTCGATGTTGTTGACCATGCCGCGCCGCAGCGGCACCTGGATCGGGTTCGGACCGAACCAGATGCGCCAGATCGGGCGGATGATCGACGCGGCGTCCGGAATCTCCACCACCTCGCGCGAGCCGGACTTGAGGTAGACCTTCGACCCGCGCGTCCACAGCAGCATCTCCTGCCCGCTGGCGACGTCGTGGTTCGCCGCGTCCATGAAATCCTTGAGCGGCGACTGCGTGACCGCGGTCTCGTAGTCGTCGAGCGAACGGCTGAGGCTGTCCTTGTAGGCGTCGATGACCTGCTGCCCGGTCACGTCGCGTACGAACTTCATCCAGATCCCCTTGCCGAAGGAGCCGGAGTAGATCCACTGGTAGAGCGTGTTGGAGTCCTTGAGCCCCGACCAGTTGACCTGCCCGTCGGTCACGAACGACGCCGCCTGGTTGCCCAGGAAGCGCTGCCACGAGCGAACGGCGGAATCGGTCTGGACGTAGAACCCCGCGGCGTAGACGTTGAACGAGCCGTAGGCCTCGCGCGCCCCGACCCCGATCAGCGTGTGGTCCTGCCCGCCGATGGTCTCGTGCACCTCGAACGTCTTCCCGGTCTCCGCTTCGGTGACCGTCGTCGCGTCGGCCCACAAGGCCCCGGCCACGAGCAACCCGAGCACCGCGATCCCCAGTGTCCACTTCTTCATCGTTCTTGCCCTCCCGTCTTCAGGATCGTCTCGATCCAGGCGGGGCCTTGGACGGTCGCAACTCGCGCCGATTCAACGGCCCGCCCCAGGGACGCAGGAGCCATCCCGCCTCCCGATACCACTCCACGGTCTCGGCCAATCCCTCCAGCAACGTCACCCGCGGCGCCCACTCCAGCGTCCGGCGCAGATGGCCGTCCGCACAGGTCCAGCCCGCCGCCAGCACCATCTCCAGCGAATCGGGATGGAACCACATGGGAAGCCTCGAAGTCCAGCGCAACATCAGCCGACCGGCCCGTCGCGCCCACCGCATCGTATCACGTGGAATTCGAAGCGTGATCGCGGGGGTCCCCTGGGCCAGGCGGATCGCCTCGGCCAGGTCCCTCAGCCTTCGTGCCGGGCCGTCGGCCAGATGGAACACCGACCCGGACGGGTGGTTCCGCCCGAGTGCGGCGGCGATCGCGGCCGCGAGGTCCCGAGCGTGAATCAGCGCCACCGGCTGGTCACCCCCGGCCGGCAGCAGCAGCAGCCCGGCCCGGATCAGCTGGAAGTACGGAAGAAGGTTGCGATCCCGCGGCCCGTAGACGATCGGCGGCCGGAACACCGTCACCGCCAGACGATTCTTCCGCTCCAGGACCTCCGCCTCGGCCTCCAACTTCGTCCGCCCGTAGGGACCCAAGGGATGCGGCGGCGCCGATTCGTCCGGCGGCTCCGACCCGCGGGACGGACCGAGCGCCGCAAGACTCGATGAGAATACGAAACGGCGCACGGCGCGGCCGTGGCGAGCCACCGCATCCAGCAGATTCAACGTCCCGTCGACGTTGACCCGCCGGTACGACTCCTCGTCCACCCCCTGCATCGCCCCCGCCAGGTGCACCACCGCGGAACAGCCCTTGACCGGCGCCCCAAGCGACTCCGGCTGGAGCAGATCGCCGACGTACAGCTCCACCCCCAACGACCGCAACTGCTGAACTTCGGAGTCGGCCCGCACCAAGGCCCGCACCGGCCGCTCCTGCCGGAGGAGTTCCCGCACGACGTGCCAACCGATGAACCCGGACGCGCCGGTCACCAGGACGGGCCGCTGCGATTCCAACGGATCAGGCCTGCGAAGGGTCGGAAGGCGTGGGCTTCGGCTCGGGCAAGGAAGCGTCGTTGACCTGCTGCTTCATCTCCTTGCCGACGCGGAAGAACGGCAGGCGCTTCGGGGTCACGTCCACCGCCGCACCCGTCCGCGGATTCCGGCCGGAGTAGGCACGGTAGGTGCGCACCGTGAAGCTGCCGAATCCGCGGATCTCGATCCCCTTGCCCTGCTCGAGAGCTTCCGCCATCGTGTCGAACACCGCGTTGACCACCATCTCGGCGGAGCTCTTGGTCATCTTCGTCTTCTCGGCCACCGCCTCGATCAGCTCGGACTTGGTCATCCAGAGTTCCTCCACGTCGTACGGGACACGCGATCCGATTCCTGAGCGATCTCCACCCTATTGGGCTCCCCGATATTGTAGAACCGCGGGCCGAGGGTCAAGAGAAAAGTTGACCGCCTCCACTTCCCTGCGCCCCGGCCTCTTCCGGAGGCCCTTTCCGGGACCGCCCACGGCGGCGCCGAGCGTCCGTTCGACCGCTGAAGCTAGGGTTCGAGCGACCCCGGCGTCGGGCCGCCCGGCCCGCAAATCGTCCACGCCCCCTCGTCCGCTTCGGGCGACTCCGGCGGCCGGCGCACCACCGACACGCCGTCGGCGAACGCGCCCAGCCGGTTGGGGTAGCTCGAGACGACCGCACCGGCCGGGTCGAGCAGGAACACGGCTTCGCCGGAGTTGCGCAACCCCTGCACTCCGAGCGACCGGCCGAGCCGCACGATCTGCGCATCGACGGCGGCCGGCGGGTCGCCCGGGGCGTCGGGGTCGTAGCCGTCGGCCACCAGCAGCGCGAGTTCGCCGGGGGCGAGCACCGTCCCCGCCGGGAACGCGGCGCCCCCGCTCTCGTCGGACAACGACCAGCCCGACAACTCGACCGCCTCGTCCCCTAGGTTCGCCAACTCGACGAACTCCTGCGCCGGCTCCAGCCCCACCGGATTCGCCAAAACCTCGGTCAGCGCGACCCACGGCCCGACGCCGTGGGTCTCCAGGGCGAGAGCGGCCAGCGGCGTCTCGCCTTCGTCGGTCACCGCCGTCACCGTGCACTCGTGGCGCACCGCCGGGACCAGCGGGGCCAGCACGACCCGGGGGTCGGCGGTCGCCGCCCCGGTCTCCGCCCGCACCACCGCCGCCGCCTGCCGGCACTCCACGCGACCGTAGGCCGCCCGATCGATGCGCCACCGGACGGTTGCCGAGCGTCCGCCGAGCACGACGCAGACGGCGCCGGCGACGATCTCGGGGGCCGAGCAG
>CAZMRP010000634.1:0-3570 GCA_964568275.1 uncultured Myxococcales bacterium | reverse complement strand
GGTTCGACGGGCGGGGGTTGCTGGAGTTCCGTCCCATCGTGCTGCCCGGCGCGGCGGCGGCCGTCGTGGCGGCTCCGGGCAAGCATCGGTTGTGGGCCTTCCTGCCGCCCGACCGGCTGGTCGCGCGCGAGGGGTTGAGCCTGGAGATCGAGCGGGTGCGGCGGGTGCCGCCGGGACGTGGGCTCGGTCTGGCGGTGGCGGACGACGGGCAGCGGACCGTGTTGCTGCTCGAGCGGTCCCATCCGGGCGGCGGCGCGGCGCTGGCGGTCCGGCACTACGTGGAGCCCAACACCGTGCTGCTCAAGGAGGTGGCGTTCGAGGTTGCGTCGCCGCTGGCGGCGTCGTTGGCTCCGGACGGCGAGCGGGTGGCGGTGCTGGTGCGCGGGGAGGCGGGGGTGCCGGAGGTCGAGTTGCGGCGTGCGGCCGACGGGGTCGTGCTGCGGAGGGTGGCGCCGTTGGTGTCGTGGTGGAGCGTCGAGGCGCCCGGGCCGCACGGCGAGGCGACGTTGGGGTTGGGCGGCGACTTCCTGGCGCTGGCGGACGGGGGCGGAACGGTGATCGTGCCGCTCGGCGCCGACGGCGCGCCCGGGGAGCCGGTCGTGTTTTCGCGTGATGCCTCCGGGCGGGGGGCGTCCGTGGTGCGTGCGGTCTGCGACGGTGCGGTGGTGGTCGACGGTCCGTCGGGCGCGTCGGTGTTGCGTCGTGCGGCGAGCGGCTGGCGAGCGGAGCCGGCCGGTGCCTCGGCGGCGCGGGCGTCGTGTACGGCGGGCGGCACCGTGGTGGCGTTGGGGCGCGGGGCGCAGTTGGAGGCGCGGTCGCCGGCCGGTTCCGGCGTGACGACGCCGGCGGCGGAGCTGTCGGCGGTGCGGCTGGTCTCCGGTGGGGCGGGGGTGGAGCTGCTGCGGGCGTCGGGCCCCGAGGTGTTCGTTCGGGCGTCGTTCGACCTGGCGGAGTTCGCGGTGACGTCGGTGGAGACGTCGGGCGAGTTGCTGGCGGTCGATCCGGCATCCGGGGAGCTGTTGTGGTCGGCGGCGGGGGAGTTGCGGGTCGAGTTGTCCGGCGGGTCGGTCGCGTGGACGGCGGCGGACGGCCTGCGTCCGGTGGCGCTGCGGGCGGGGGTCGTGGCGAGCACCAGCCCGGAGCGCGACCGGGTGGCGCTGCAGGATCGGACGGGCGTGCTGCTCGGGACGTGGCGTGTGCCGGAGTGGCTGGGTGCTCCGCGGATCTCGATCTGCGCCGACGGCCGCACGGTCGTGGGGACGGCGACGGGCAGGTCGGGCGGTCCGGGCGGGTTCGTGGTCTGGCGGGCGGGGGAGGAGGAGCCGCTGCTGTATTTCCCGGGGGAGGGTTACGAGGCGGCGCCGGGGGAGCTCTCGCCGGACGGGCGGTTCGTGTTGCTGGGACGGAACGACGGGACGGTGGAGCACTGGAGCCTGGAGAGCTGGGAGGTGGAGCGGTCGGCGTTCGCGATCAACGAGCAGGGGGGTCGGCCGACGGTGTTGCGCTGGAGCGTCGACGGGGAGGCGTTGTTCGTGGGCGGGGCGCGGGGGGGGGTCGTGGCGTTGCAGGGGCGGACGGGCAATCCGTTGTGGGGCGACGTCCTGCACGACGGAGCGGTGACGGTGCTGGAGCCGGCGTCGGCGGGTCCGTGGGTCTTGTCGGCCGACTCGCGGACGGCGGTGTTGACGGCGGCGAAGGGGGGCGAGCGGTTGTTGCGCTTGGCGCTGGGGGATGACGGAAGCTGGGTCGCGTTCACGGTCGACGGCTATCATGTGGCGGGGGGTCCGGCGGGTGCGGGGCTGCTGGCGTTGCGGCAGCCGGTCGACGGGGCGGAGCCGGGGGCGCGGACGTGGACGGTGATCGGCGCCGAGGACCCGGACTTCGCGGCGTTGGGTGGGGCGGTCGACGCGTTGCGGGTGACCCTGCTGGGCGCGGCGTCGTCGGGCGAGGAGGAGTGACGATGCGGGTGGGCGTGGGGCTCGCAGGGTTGGCGACGTGGCTGTCGGTGTTCGCGGCGGCGGCGCAGGACGTGCAGATCGTGCCGGTCGACGCGGGGACGCGTCGGGCGGAGGCGGAGGCGGCGCTGGCGTCGGGGGATGCGGAGCTGGCGGTGGTGCTGCTGGGTGAGCTGTCGGCGGAGCAGCCGGGCGATGCGTTGGTGCAGGCGCGGCTCGGCGAGGCGCTCGGTCGGGTGGGTCGGGGGACGGAGGCGACGGAGGCGTTCCGGCGGGCGTTTGCGTTGGCGCCGCCGCTGGTGCCGGCCTACGCGGCGGTGGGGCGCGACCTGGCGTTGGGCGGCCGGGCGGACGAGGCGGTGGCATTTCTGCGGGCGCCGCGAATGGCGGTGCCGGTGCCGGTGAACGACGGGGCGTGGGCGCCGTTGTTGCGGGCCTGGGGTCTGGCGCTGCGCGGGGTGGGGCGGCTGCCGGAGGCGTTGTCGGAGCTGACGCGTGCGGTGGAGCTGGCGCCCGGGGACGCGGAGCTGCGGGTGGACCTCGGCAATCTCCAGCTTCAGCTGGGCAACGCGGACGCCGCGCGCCGGTCGTTCCTGGAGGCGCGGCGGCTCGACGGTTCCTCGGCGCAGGCCGCCAACGGACTCGGCCGCGCGCTGGTCGCGCTGGGGCAGCTCGAGGGCGGCATTTCGGCCTACGGCGTGGCGTTGGAGCTGCAGCCGCGGTATCTCGCGCCGCGCAACAACCTGGGTCTGGCGTTGGCCAAGCTGGGGCATGCGGCGGAGGCGGCCGACGTGTTCCGCGAGGTGGTGGCATTGGATCCGGGGTACCTGCGCGGCTGGCTCAACCTGGGCAACACGCTGCTGGAGTTGGAGCGGTGGGAGGACGCCGAGCTGTCGCTGCGGCTGGCGCTGGAGTTGGACGCCGACGAGGCGGAGGTGCACGAGGGTCTCGGCCGCGCGCTGCTCGGGCGGGGGAAGGCGGCGGAGGCGCTGGCGGCCTTCGAGCGGGCGTTGGAGCTGGCGCCGGAGCGTTCGCGGGCGAAGTACGGCGCGGGCGAGGCGCTGGTGACGCTGGGCCGCGGTGCGGAGGCGGTGGAGCGGTTCGTCGGTTTGAAGGGGGATGCCGAGCTGGGCGAGGACGCGTTGTTGCGGCTGGGCGGCCTGTTGGTCGACCTGCGGCGGTTGCAGGAGGCGCAGGACGTGTGCGTCGAGCTGCGGGTGCGGCTGCCGAACGACGCGCGGTTCTGGGTCTTCGCGGGTCGGGCGTTGCGGGCGGCGGGGAAGGCGAGCGAGGCGTCGGACGCGTTGCGGCGGGCGTTGGCGCTGGCGCCGACCGATCTGCGGGTGGCGAGCGACCTGGCGGAGGCGTTGCGGGCGGCGGGGAGTCCCGACGCTCCCGGCGCGTACATGCTGGTGGGTCGTCGGCAGCTGGTGGCGCGGCGGTGGGACGAGGCGGCGACCGCGTTCCGGTTGGCCGGGACGGGGTTGGCGGAGGCGCGGGCGGGGCTGGGCGAGGCGTTGCTCGGCGCCGGTCGGTACGTCGCGGCGGCGGCGGAGCTGGCGGAGGCGGTGCGCGCGTTCGACGAGTCGACGCCGCCGGTGCGGGCGGCGGAGGT
>CAZMRP010000633.1:0-3573 GCA_964568275.1 uncultured Myxococcales bacterium | reverse complement strand
CGTTTCGGCATGACGGTCGAGCAGGCGCGCGAGGCGCTGGAGGGCGCCGGCGTCGATTGCTTCAACGACCGGCTGCCGGACGGCACGCAGGGCCTGGGGCTCGAGTCGCCCGAGTTCGAGGGGGGCGGGGCGTACTTCGACAAGCAGCACGGCGGGCTCGGGCTGATCGTGCTCGACCACTGGCCGCAGCGCAGCGAGGCGGACGCCCGGGGCGTCGTGGCGCGGATCGAGGAGCGGCGCGGCGGGCCGTCGACCGGCACGCGGCCGGACCCCGAGCGGCCGGGGGCGATGCTGCACGAGTGGCAGGCGGCCGGCGTGCGGCACGTGGTGCGGGTCCTGCGGCTGGAGCTGGCGGGCGACACGATGTGGCGCGTGCGCGAGGAGTACACGCGGGCGCAGGAGTAGCGCGTCCCGGCTCGTTCTTTTTGTCCTTGCCTTCCGTTCAGCGAGCGGCTATTTAGCGCGGCGGACAGGTAGGCGCCGCTTTGCGATGCGAGGCGGACCTCCCCACGGGCGGTCCGCCTTTTTTTTGGCGGCGGGGTGGACGATGGACGAGATCGGACGGCGCATCGAGGCGTTGGCACGGCCGATCGCCGCAGCTTTCGGCTGCGATGTCGTCGGTGTGCGCTACGGCCAGGGTCGCAAGCGCGCCGTCGTCACGGTGTTCCTCGACACGATCCAGCCCGAGCCGACGGCGGAGGAGTGGCTGGCGGCGTCCCGGCCGTTCGACGCGGAGCGGGACCCGGCGCCGCCGCCCTATCCGGGGAGCAGCGTCTCGGTCGACGCCTGCAGTCGCGTCTCGCGGGAGGTCGCCGCGGCGATCGATGCGGAGGGTGCCATCGCCGGCGCGTACGTGCTGGAGGTTTCGTCGCCCGGGCTGGAGCGGCCGCTGGTGCGGCCGGCGGACTTCCTGCGGCAGCGCGGGCGGCGCATCGAGTTGCGGACGAGCGAGGCGGTGATCGGCGGCTCGCGGCTGGTCCGGGGGCTGGTGGCGGCGGTGGAGGCCGAGGCGGTGTGGGTGGTGCCGGGCGAGGCGGGGGGCGGGGCGTCGGGGGCGCCGCAGCGCGTGCCGTTCGCCGCGCTCACCTCCGCGCGGCTGTTGTACGAGATCAAGGCGCCCGTGAAGCCCGGGCGTCCGGGAAGCAAGGCGAGGAAGCGATGAGGAAGCAACAGGCTCCGGCGGCCCAGACGGTCACGATCGATGCGATCATCGACCACGTCAGCCGCGACAAGGGAATCGATCGCAAGGTGCTGATCGAGGCGATCGAGGCGGCGATCCAGAACGCGGCCCACAAGGCGCTCGGCCCGCTGCGGCAGCTCGAGGCGCGCTACAACACCGAGGAGGGGCAGGTCGACCTGTTCCAGTACATGAAGGTGGTGGAGCGGGTCACCGACGAGGTCCGCGAGGTGTCGCTCGAGGAGATCAAGGAGGTCGGCCTCGAGGCCGAGCCCGGGGAGGAACTGGGGTTCCAGATCTTCTATCTCGAGCACGAGCGGGTGCGCCGGGAGGAGCAGGAGAAGAAGTTCGGCAAGCTGCTGCGGCTCGGCGACCGGATGATGGGCTTCGGCCGGATTGCGGCGCAGACGGCGCGGCAGGTGATCAACCACCGCATCCGCGACGCCGAGCGGGAGATCGTCTACCGCGAGTACAAGGACCGCAAGAGCGAGCTGGTGACGGGCATCGTGCGGCGCTACGAGAAGGGGGCGATCATCGTCGACCTCGGGCGCGCCGAGGCGATCCTCGACCCGTCCGAGCAGGTGCCGCGGGAGTCGTACCGTATCGGCGACCGCGTCCAGGCCTACGTCAAGGACGTCGACCGGGAGGCCAAGGGGCCGCCGATCCGGCTGTCGCGGGCGGACATCGGCCTGTTGATCAAGCTGTTCGAGCAGGAGGTCCCCGAGATCTACGAGGGGATCGTGCGCATCGTCTCCGCCGCCCGCGAGCCCGGCTCGCGCTCGAAGATCGCGGTCGCCTCGCGCGACGCGGACGTCGACCCCGTCGGCGCCTGCGTCGGCATGAAGGGCTCCCGCGTCCAGGCGGTGGTCCAGGAGCTGCGCGGCGAGAAGGTCGACATCGTCGAGTGGGACAAGGACCCGGCGCGCTTCGTCTGCAACGCCATCGCGCCGGCCGAGGTGGCCCGCGTGATCATCGACGAGGCCGAGGGGGCGATGCAGCTGATCGTCCCGGACGACAAGCTGTCGTTGGCCATCGGGCGGCGCGGCCAGAACGTGCGGCTCGCCTCCCAGCTCACCGGCTGGAAGCTCGACATCGTCGGCGAGACCCAGTTCGGGCAGCAGGAGGAGGAGGCGATCGGGCTGCTGGCCGGCATCGATGGGGTCGGCGCCGATCTGGCCCGCAGCATGTACAAGCTCGGCTTCCGCAGCCTGGAGGACCTGACCGAGGCGGAGCCGACGGAGATCGCCGGCATCCCGGGGCTGGGCGGTTCCGAGGCGGCGGCGCGGATCCTGGCGTCGGCCGAGCAGGGGCTGGACGACCAGCACCGCCGGAAGCTGACGGAGGCGATCGCCCAGGGGCGGCGGATGGGGGAGCGCGAGCGGCTGGGCCTGGTGCGCGGGCTGGGGCAGCGCGCGATCGAGAACCTGCGCGCGTTGGGCTACGCCACCGTCGACTCGATCGCGGCGGAGAACGCCGACAACTTCGCCCTGCGGACCGGGCTCGGCATCCGCAAGGCCCGCCAGATCGTCGCCAGCGCCGTGCAGATCAAGGAGCTCGAGGCGCAGCTGCGTCGCGAGATCCGGGTCGCGGCGGAGGACGGGGAGGCGGCGGGGGAGGTCGAGCCGCCGGCGGAGGAGCCGTCCTCGGCCGTGATTCCGCCCGGCGCGGTGGTGCTGGAGGGCGAGGGCGAGGTCGACGAGCCGCCGACGAATCCGGTGGAGGCGGCGCGCAAGTCGGTGACCGACCCGGACGAGCTCGAAGGTTGGGGGGACATCGAGAGCGAGCTCGAGGACGGGACGGCCTCCGGGCCGCGCACCGGGACGCGTCGTCCCGGAGGGGGGCAGTCGACGTGAGACCGCGGCGGATGTGCGTGTCGTGCCGGGTGCGGCGGCCGACGGCCGAGCTGTGCCGTTGGAGCTTGGGACCGGCCGGGCTGGTGCCCGGGGCGGGGTCCGGGCGCGGCGCGTACGTCTGCCGGGACGAACGGTGCGAGCGGACGGCGCACGGGCGCGGGAGGGTGGCCCGGGCGTTGTCGTGGGTTCGGGCGCCGGTCGCGCAGCGCGCGACCGCGGGGACCGGGGATTAGGCGATGCTCAAGCGACGCGTCTACCAGCTGGCCAAGGAACTCGGCGTCGAGAACGCGGAGATTCTCGAGGCGTGCCGTGTGGTCGGGATCAACGTCCGCAACCACATGAGTACGATCGAGGAGGAGCAGGCGAGCGCGATCCAGCGCCACGTCGAGAAGTCCAGGCGCGACTCGGTGGTGGAGGAGCGGATCGCCCCGACGGTCCTGCGGCGCAAGCCGCCGCGTCCGGCGGCGGAGCCCGAGCGTACGGCGGTGTCGCGGCGTGTGGCGGCGGTTCCGGTTGCGGAGCCGGCGCCGGTCGAGCCGGCCC
>CAZMRP010000632.1:0-3575 GCA_964568275.1 uncultured Myxococcales bacterium | reverse complement strand
GGTCCGAGCAGTTCGCTGACCTGCGCCTGGCCGGCCGCCGGCTGCGGCGACTCGAACAACCCGCCGACCGATACCGGCGCGACCTGCACCGCGGACGACCAGTGCCCCGACGGCCGCTGCTGCCTCGCCGACGGCCAGTGCGTGCCGCTGCCCGCCGCGGACGGCTTCTGCCCGCCCGGCTACGGCTGCCTCGACGGCTCCGGCAGCTTCGTGCCGAGCTGGAATCCGGACACCTGCGAGTACACCACCGACTGCTGCGCCGAGCTGCCGCCGCTGCCCGTCGGCTTCGTCGGCTCGCACTCGGAGGTCGCGGTCGCCGCGGACGGCACGGTCTGGGTCAGCGGCTACTCCGCCGGCCCCGGCTCCCGCTCGCCCTACGGCGACCTCGTCGTCGGCACCTGGGACGCCGCCGCCGGCGCTGTCGACTGGGAGCACGTCGACGGCGTCCCCGACGACGCCACCCCGACCGGCGCGATCACCGGCTGGCGCGGCGGCATCTCCGAGCCCGGTGACGACGTCGGCAAGTACTCCGCGCTCGCCGTCGGCACCGACGGCCATCCGCGCGTCGCCTACTACGACGCGACCAACGGCGCGCTGAAGTACGCCGCCCACGGCGCCGCCGGCTGGACCGTGCGTGCCGCCGCGGTCGACGACGAGGGCGACGCCGGCCGCTACGCCGACCTGGCGCTCGGCACCGACGGCCGCCCGGTCATCTCCTACAACGCCCTCGAGGAGCTCGCCGATTCGCCCGGCGCCTTCGTCTCGAAGCTCAAGGTCGCGCGGGCCAACGACGAGGCGGGGACGACCTGGAACGTGACCGAGGTCGAGTCGGTCGACATCCCGTGCTGGGAGGAGCTGTGCGGCGAGAGCCGCGTCTGCGTCGCCGCGACCCGCGAGTGCGTCGTGCCCGACCCGGAGACGGCCTGCGGCGCCGACGGCTGCGCCACCGGCGAGGAGTGCATCGACGGCGCCTGCGCCGAGGTGTTCGAGACCGCGATCGACTTCCCGGAAGGGGTCGGCATCGTCACCGGGATCGACTTCCTGCCGGGCGGCGAGCCGCTCCTCGTGTACTACGACCGCGGCGCCTGGAACCGCCTGTCCGGCGAGCTGCAGCCCCACGGCGACCTCAAGCAGGCCGTGTGGTCCGGCTCGGCCTGGGCCGTCACCGTCCTCGATGGCTCCGGCACCGACGCCGGCTGGTACCCGTCGGTGGACGTCGACGGCGCCGGCACCCGCCACGTCGCCTACGTCGACGGCATCGCCGAGGCGCTGATCTACCTCAACCCGGACGCCGGGCTGCGCGAGGTGGTCGACGGCCGCTCGCTCCCGGGCCGCGCCCGCAGCATCGTCGGCGACGACACGTCGATCCGTGCCACCGCCGCCGGCGACGTCTGGATCGCCTACCAGGACGCCACCGCCCGCACGCTGATGCTGGCCCACCGCGCCCCCGCCGGCGGCTGGACCACCGCGACCTACGACACCGCCACCGACTCCGCCGGCTTCTTCGCCACCCTTGTGCTCGCCCCCGACGCGACCACCCCGGTCGTGTCGACCTACTGGCACCGCACGACCACCAGCGGCACCACCACCACCCGCTACGCCTACGAGGTCGGCGTGACGGTGTTCGAGGGGGCCCCGTAGCCCGTCCGGCCGTCCGCTAGCCGTCCGCCTGGCAGGTCGACTGCTCGGCGACGCACGCCGAGTCCATGCAGCGCTGGCAGCTGGTCGGGTCCGTCCCGCACTCCGCGTCGCAGTTCGCCCATCGGCACTGCTGCAGCTCGAGGGACAACGACTCCGCATCCCGGTCGCCGGTCCGGTGGCACGCGTCGTTGCACAACGCCCCCGGGTCGGTCGCGCACTGCGTCGGCGTCCCGGTCCACCGGCTGTCCGGACACCCCCAGACGCAGCTCGTCAGCGTCCAGCAGCCGTCGGTGCCCGCCGGCAGGTTGCCGCAGGCGCTCCACGACGCCCCGCATTCGCTGGAGAGGCAGTCGCCGCAGGCCTCCGACCAGCCGGGGCTGCAGATCGTGAGGCAGTTCGCGAGGTAGCAGTCCTCCGCGGCGCGGGCGAACGGCTGCTCCACGGCCGCCGTCGCCTCCAGGCAGGTGTCGACACAGGTCGGCGTGTCGCCGCAACACTCCATGCACCCCAGCGCGGTCCGGCACGAGAACCCTTCCGCGATTGTCGGGCAATCGCGCGGGCAGGTTGCGGTGGTCTCGTCGAGGTCGCAGCGTCCGTTGCCGCAGCCCAGCACCGTGTCGGCGTCCGCCTCGAGCGTGTCCTCCAGCCCGTCGGCATCGGCATCGGCATCGGCGTCGGCGTCGCCGCCGCCGGCCTCCACGCAGCGAGTGGGATTCATCGGGTCCAGGGCCCAGCCTGTCTCGCAGGAGCAGACCGGCGCGCCCCCCTCGTTCCGGCAGACGCCGTGGCCCGAGCAGTCGACGCCGAGACACGGGTTGGTCGGGTCGTTCGGTTCGCAGCTCAGGTCCACCGCGTGGTAGCCGGCCAGGCACGAGCACTGCGGCAGGTCGTCCTGCACGAGGCAGAAGCCGCGACCCGAGCAGCCGACGCCGGCGCACGGGTCGTGAGGCGAGTCCCCGCACGCCGCGGTCAGCGTCCAGACGACCAGCATCCCTGTCGAGCAGCGCCGCATCCCCGCCCCTCCAGCCGCAGTGTCGCACGAACGGCGGGCCGTCGCACCCCCCGGCGTCCACCGCCGCTCAGCCGTCGAACAGCCGCACCGAGGCGGCCTTGAACACCAGCCAGGCCGGCTGGCCGGGCGCCAGCCCCATCGAGTGCACCGTCGCCCGCGTCACCGCCGCGCGGAGCCGCAGCGGGGCCCGCCCATCGTCGGTCGCCGGGACCTCCAGCTCCACCAGCACCAGCGGGCCGCGCTCGTCCACCCGCGCGAGGCTGCCCGCCACGGCGTTCATCGCGCTCGACTCCGGCCGCGCCCGCGCCACCAGCACGTCGCGCGCCGGCACTGCGGCCCAGCACGGTCCGGCGCGCTCGGCGATCACCGCCCAGTCGATTCCCGGCGCCAGGAACCGCTGGTGGTCCCCGTGGTCCTCGACGGCGCCGCGGAACAGGTTCTCCACGCCGAGGAACTCGGCGAGCGCCACGGATCGCGGGGCGTCGAGCACGCCGGCGGCATCGCCGCCCTGGACGATCCGCCCCTGCGCCAGGAAGTGCACCTGTCCCGCCAGCCGGCGGGCCTGGGCCAGGTCGTGGGTCGTCAGCACCACCGTCGTCTCGCGCCGCGCCCCCAGCTCGACGATTGCCCGCTCCACCAGGCCGGCCGAGAGCGGGTCGAGGTTCGCCGTCGGCTCGTCGAGCAGCAGCAGCTCGGTGCCGAGCGCCAGGCCGCGGGCCAGGGCCGCCCGGCGCGCCTCGCCGGCCGAGATCCGGTCGACGGGCGCGTCGAGGAGCGGTTCCAGGCCCAGCGGCTCGAGCCACGGCGCCAGCCGCGCCGGCCGCTCCGCCGCCGGCACGCCCCGGGCCCGCAGCGCGAAGTCGATGTTCCAGCGCACCGTTCCGCGCAGCAGCGTCGGGCGGTCGAAGACCAACGTCGCCCG
>CAZMRP010000631.1:0-3583 GCA_964568275.1 uncultured Myxococcales bacterium | reverse complement strand
ATGCGGACGCGGATGCGGATGCGGACGCGGATGCGGATGCGGACGCGGATGCGGATGCGGATGCCGACACGGATGGTGGCATCGTTGCGAGCGCCGTCCTGGTGTTGTTCGAGGAGTGCGGCGGCGGGCTCGACCACATCACCCCCGCCATTGCCGCCGCAGGGCTCACCGGCGTCACCACCTTCACCTACGATGCCGGCAGCTTCGCCACCCAGCTGACGAGCCGGACCTGGGATCTGGTGGTGGTCGACGAGTACAGCAACAACATCGATTCCACCGCCCTGGACGACCTGGAGGCGCACGTCGCGGCGGGCGGGTCGCTGATCCTCTCGTACTGGGACCTGTACTGGGGCGCGAGCTCCCACCCGTTGATGGCGCGGTTCGGCGTGACGCTCACCGGTTCCTACACCGTGCCGCAGTCGATCTACGCCTGGACCACGAGCGGCGTGTTCGACGTTCCGAACGTGGTGCCGGACCTGAGTTCGTGGCTCGACACCTGCGACACCGACGGCCAGACGCTGACGGCGACCACGGCGACGGTGCAGGCGGGCTACACGGCCGGCAGCACGGCGGGGCAGGCGGCGCTGACGGTGAGCGCGGACGGCCGGGCGCTGCTCAATGCCTTCACCCCGCAGCTCGTGTCGCAGGACGCCGACGGCGACGGCGTCCAGGACATGGTCGAGCTGTACGAGAACGAGCTGCGCTGGGTCCGCTGATCAGCCGGTGGGGGGGGCGGGGTCGTCGGCGCCCCACAGCCGGATCGGCTCGGACTTCCCCTTGACCGTCACGGTGCCGAGCGACGTGCAGGCCCGTTGCGCGGCGGGGTCGAGCCGGTCGTGGACCGCCTGGCTGAGCAGGATGTGCTGGGAGTGGTCCTTGCACAGCCCTTCGAGGCGCGAGGCGGTGTTGACGCTGTCGCCGACGACGGTGAACTCCTTGCGGTCGCGGCTGCCGAGCGTGCCCTGCAGGGCGACGCCGTAGTGGATGCCGATGCCGTTCTCGAGTGGTTCGAGGCCCTCGGCGGTCCACTGCCGGTTCAGCTCGCCGAGCCGCGCGCGCATCGCCCGGGCGGCGCGGAAGGCGGCGCCGCACGGGTCGTCGAGCGCGAGGACGCCGCCGAACACGGCCATCACCGCGTCGCCGATGAACTTGTCGACCACCCCGCCTTCCCGCGTGATGCACTCGACCATCCCGTCGAAGTAGCGGTTGAGGCGGGCGACGACGACCTCCGGGTCGTGGCGCTCGCTGAAGGCGGTGAACGAGCGGATGTCGGAGAACAGCACGGCGACTTCCTTCTTCTCGCCCCGCACGCCGCTCTGCTCGCGCAGGATGCGCTCGCGCACCTCGGGACTGACGAACTCGCCGAACAGCCGGCTGATCGCGCGCTTCTCGTGCTCCTCGGCCAGCATCCGCTCCACGAGCCGCCGGGCGTTGGCCGCGATCACGCCGACCACCAGTCCGGTGAACGCCATCAGCAGCGACTTGAAGTAGTAGAACGGCGGCGCGGTGACGTCGGCGAGCAGCAGCGGGTCGGGCGCCGCGAGCTGGCGCAGCTGGTCGGCGTCGAGCAGCACGAACAGCAGGTACTGCGCGCCGCCGAGCAGGCCGGCGAGCCGGGCCAGCCACGGGTGCAGCGCCAGCCCGCTCACGGCGATCAGGAAGAAGTACAGGTACGACGGGGGCCCGGTGAGGTACGTGGCGGCGCCGGACGGGTGGAACAGCGCGGCCGCCAGGTAGATCGTGCCGGGCAGCGAGACGAAGCCGAGCATCACGACCCAGGTGACGCTTCCGCGGACGCGCTGCGCCCGCGCCAGCAGGAACACGGCCAGCGAGTAGAGGCCGCAGCCGAAGGCCCAGCCCGCCGGCAGCCACAGACTGGGGCGGTCGTCGGCGACCACCACGCCGCACAGCAGGACGCTCGACAGGAAGCCCAGGACGGCGGCCACGAGGCTGCCGCGACGCAGCGTGCGGTTGACCACCTCGTCCAGCCGCGTCCGGTAGGTCGTCAGGTCGAACGCCGCCGCCTCGTGCATGCGGCGGAGTCTAGCACGGGTTCTCCCTTCCCTTGCGGTCGGCGAGCGGGTCGGGCTACCGTGTCCGCGGCCGCTGAGCCGGGAGAGGAACATGCGCGGGACGTTGCTGGCGATGGTGCTGTGGTCCGGGATGTGGGCGGCTCCGGCGGCGACGGCCGCGCCCGCCGCGGGGCCGTCGGTCGCCGGGGAACCGGACGATCGCCTGCAGCGGCGGCGCTCGCGCGAGCCGCCGGCGATCGAGCACACCCGGGTGCGCAAGCAGCTGCGCAACAACCCGGTGCCGCTGTACCTCGAGGTGCGGGACGACCTCGCGCCCGTGTCGGTGCAGCTGTTCTACCGGGCGCGGGGCCAGAGCGACTACCAGTCGGTGCTGTTCGCCCCGTGGCCCACGGGCGGTTGGTACGGCGAGATCCCCTGCTCGATGGACCGGCCGACGCGCTGGGAGTACTACATCGTCGTCTGGGGCGTCGCGGGGGAGGAGCTGGCGACGGCGGCCTCGGCGCGGCGGCCGCACCGCGTGGAGATGACGGAGCGCCTGCGCGACCCGCCGTTGCGGCCGGACGGGACGCCGGTCGAGGCGTGCAATCCCGACGGCTCGGCGCCCGTCCGCGTTCCGGTGTGCCCCCCGGGCTCGTCGTGCGACGACGCCTGCCGGTTCTGCGACGTGGCGGAGGACTGCGCGCTCGGGGAGGAGTGCTTCGCCGGCTGCTGCCGGACCCCGCCGCCGCCGGTCGAGCCGCCGCCGCCGGTCGAGGAGCCGTACGAGCCGGTGGGGTTGTTCCTGCGGGTCGCGGGCGGCATCGGCGCCGGCGTGATCCACGGCATCGTCAACGAGTGGGCGTGGTACGACGACCCGGTGTCGGGAACCCGCATCCCCGGGCCGGACGGCGTGATCGAGCAGTTCGACGCCGGCACGCAGCTGGTGCTGGGCGGCGGCGTGCTCCGGCTCGAGTTCGGGTGGTTCCCGCTTCCCGAGCTGTCGCTGTCGCTGGTCGGGCGGCTCTCCTTCCCGTTCGGCGACGAGTTCCCGTGGCTGGCGGAGCTGCGCGGGACCTGGTGGTTCCGCTTCGGTGACGACCACCGGCTCGGCGTGTTCCTCGGCGGCGGCGGCGGGCGGTTGGCGCACCGCCTGCAGCGCGTCAGCTTCGTGCAGCTCCGGGAGTTCCCCGGGGCGGCGATCTGCCCGCCGGACGATCGCGTGCGCTGCCAGACCTTCTCCCCCTACTGGTGGTCGTCGGGCTGGGGCACCGTCGGCTTCGGCGCCCAGTACGTCTACCTGTTCGTCGACTGGTTCGGCCTGGCGCTCGAGCTGGCCTTCAATCCGATGTTCCCGGAGTTCTCGTTCAACATGGACTTCGACGCCGGGCTGTACTTCGCCTTCTAGCGTCGACCGATCGCGGCGCGCGCTTTGACCCGCGGCGCGCTCCGTGGCAGGTTCGGGGACGGTGCGAGGGCACGGCGGCCGCGCCGGGAGGTGGTGTTGCAGGTCGGACGACGGAGGCACGGGACGGACGGGAGGCCCGGAGCGGTCGGGACGCCGGCGGCGGTCC
>CAZMRP010000630.1:0-3589 GCA_964568275.1 uncultured Myxococcales bacterium | reverse complement strand
AAGGTGACGATGGCCGAGATCTACAGCGTCATCCGCGGAGCCTGCGGCGGCTGGGGCGCCGCCGGCGACACGATCGGGTGGGGCCAGATGGTCGGGGCCGCGCTGGGTGAGTTCGGCTGGGGCTCGGCGAAGTACAACTACTTCGTGACCACGGGCGCCAACACGGGAGTGGACAACTGATGATGATCCGGGTCGGCATCGGGGTGACGGGGCTCTGGCTGTTGTGCCTCGCGGGGTGCGACGGGGCCTGCGGCGGCGGCGCCCAGCCGGACGGCGGCGACGCCCCCGACGCCGGCGACACGGACGGCGGCGCGCCGGCGGACGGTGGTCACGATGCCGACGTTGGTGAAGTGGCGGAGGATGCCGAGGATGCGAACCCGTTCATCTTCGACGTCTGTCCGGGGCCGACCACCTTCGTGAACCGGGAGGGGTGCGTCCATCCACCGGTCGTCCCCGACTGCGACGCCGGCTGGTGCCGCATCCCTGCCGGATGCTTCGACCTGGGCTCGCCGTACACGGAGCCCGCTCGCGGCCCCTACTCCGAGACCCCCACGCAGGTGACGCTGACCCGGCCGTTCGAGATCATGCAGTACGAGGTCACCCACGCCGACTGGGCGCGCTCGGGTTTCCCCGACCCGAGCAAACTGGGCCCGGGTGGTTCCGGCGCCTGCCCGGAGGACGACTGCCCGGTGGAGAACCTGAGCTGGTTCGAGGCGGCCGCGTTCGCCAACCGGATGTCGGAGCTGCACGACCCGCCGCTCCCGGCGTGCCACGTCCTGTCCGAATGCGAAGGGGAGGTCGGGAGCGGGATGGTCTGCGACGGCTTCAACGTCTCGGCGCCCACGATCTACGACTGCACCGGCTATCGGCTGCCGACCTTCGCCGAATACGAGTACGCCACGCGGGCCGGCACGACCACCACCTACTACTCCGGCCCGATCATGATGCGGACCAACCCGCTGGACTGCGTCGGCGGCGACCCGTGCCTCGAACCGATCGCCTGGTTCTGCTGGAACTCCGACGGGCGGCCGCACCGGGTCGGCACCCGGGAGCCGAACGGCTGGGGCCTGTATGACATGCTCGGCAACATCGGCGAGTGGGTCAACGACGAGTACAGCGGACTCGGGTACGGCGGCGAGCCGATCAGCGACCCGACCGGGCCGGATACGGGTGGAACTCGGCGGCAAGCCAAGGGCGGCTTCTTCTCGATGATGCGATACGGATGTCGCTCGGCGGCCAACTTCGAGGGCCCATCCTGGGCCTACGGCGAGGTGGTCGGCCTGCGCCTCGTGCGGACGCTGCCGTAGGCCGCCGCGACCGTGGGGAGGCGGTGGCAGGATGCGGGAGACCTCTGATGCGGATGAAGCACTGATGATGATCCGGTCCGGCATCGGGGAGGCAACGTCCTTGCCGCTTCGTCGCATCGACCGCGGGAACGATCCGAGCCGCCCGTCGGGTGCCGACCGAGTACAGGAGGTGGGGTCATGAGGTCGAGCGGATCGAGGTTCGCGAATGCCACGGCGTGGGCCCTGGCGATCTGGCTGGCGGGTTGCGGCGGCGGCACGTCCGCTGACGACGATGCGTCGGACGGCGACGACCTGTTGCCGGACAGTGCGACCGACGTATTGCCGGACGATGCGGCCGACGCATTGCCGGACGATGCGGCCGACGCCGAGGCGGAGACGCCGCGCACCTGTCCCGAGCCGATTGCCGAGGCGTGTGTGCCGGTCGCCGGGGAAGGGGCGTTCTTCCCGTATCCGCCGTACGAGCTTCCCGTGTTCCTGCGGGCGTCGGACGTGGGGCCGGACGTGCGCTTTCTCGCGCTGACGCAGGTCGGGGTCGTGCTGGCCGAGCGCCTCGAGACGGACGGCCGCACGCTGCTCGTCCTCGCGTCCCGCGACGCCACCGACGGCGCGCCGACCGTGCGGGCGACGCTGACGCTACCGGCCGGTTCGGCGCTGCGCGGAGTGGGCGCGGTGGCGCGCCCGCCGTTGCCCGTCGAGCCGGAGCTGCCCGAGCTGGTGGTCCTCGCGTGCGACGACGACCGCTGCCTCCTCTACGGGGCGGACCTGGAGCCGGCGCCGACGACGCTGATCGAGCTGGCAGGCGGCGAGGTGCCCGTGCCCGGCGCGATGAACGGGTTGTGGTGGTCGGAGGGACCGGCGGCGTGCGTCTACGGGGTCGGCGTGCACTGCTTCGACGGCGAGGCCTGGACCTCGCCGGTGTCCGGCGGGGCCGCGTGCGGACCGTTCCGGGCGATGCGTTCGTGCGAGACGCGGAGGGTCGCCGTCGGCGATCACGGGTGCCGGGCGACCTCGGCCGAGCCCGACTGGGTCCTCGCCGGAGGCGAAGCGTCCGCGCCGGATCTGTTCGCGGTGGCCTGCGACGGCTACGAGTACCTGCTGGCCGGGTCGGGCGGGCTCGAGGCGGAGCACGACGGGAGGACCTGCCCGATCGCCGACGAGCCCATCCTGTTCCTGGACGCCCGCCGGGACGGGTCGCAGACGTACGTCGTGGGCGTCACGGCGTCGGGTCGGATCTTCCTGGGCCGCGGCCTGCCGGGCCCGGAGACGGAGTACTGCTACACCGGGCAAGCGGTCGGGCCGCTGCTCGGCGCGGCGACCACGTACTGCGGGAGCGCCTACAACTTCAACCTGCTCACCGAGGACACCTTGTACGGTTCCTTCCTGTGCGTGGTGGTGAAGCGCACGTCGCGGGCGATGCCACTTGCGGCTGCCGTCGGGCCTACTTGACCACGGCCAGCCGGGCGGCGACGCCGTAGGCGGCCAGGTGGCCGGACTGCTCGCCGACGTAGAGGTGGGCCCGCTCGTCGACGCGGACCCAGTCGGGGACCAGGCCGTCGTCGAGGCGGTGGACCACCTCGCCGTCGTCGGCGCGCAGCACCTGCACGGTGTCCATCGGCACGAACAGCGTCGTGCCGCGCAGGATCGGCTCGAGGCGCTGCGGGACGTCGGAGGCCTCGCCGCCGGAGCGGTGCTCCCAGGCGACGTCGCCCGAGGGGGCCTCGAGCGCCGCGGCGTAGCCGCCGGCGACGTTGACCACCACCCGCTCGTCGATCGGCAGCGCCGAGAAGCCGCGCTCCAGGCCCGGCAGGCTGCGGCGCCACAGCGGCGTGCCGGTCAGCGTCTCGACGGCGGTGAAGCCCGGACGGCCGACGCCGCCGGGGTCCGCCGTGGCGACCACCGCCACGGTCTGGCTGACCGTCGGGGCGGCGAGCGGCGTGCCGGGGATCGGCCGCGTCCAGATCGGGCGGCCGGAGTAGGCGTCGAGGGCGTACATCGTGGCGCCGGGGCGGCCGGGCTGGCCGGCGACGGCGACGACCATGTCGCGCGCCAGCCGCGGGCGCAGCACGAAGCGCACGCGGTCGGCGAAGCGCCAGACGGTGGCGCCGGTGTCGGCGTCGAGGCCGTAGATCGCCGAGTCGCCGCAGACCACGACCAGGATCCGGCCGGCGCGCTGGAACTCGAAGGTCGCGTCCTCGGTGGCCCGCCGCGCGGCGAAGCGCCAGCGCGCCTCGCCGGTCAGGGCGTCGAGCGCCACCAGGCCGCGCTCGGCGGCGGCGCCCTCG
>CAZMRP010000629.1:0-3589 GCA_964568275.1 uncultured Myxococcales bacterium | reverse complement strand
CACGCGTGCGCCCGACCCACGCCGAGCTGCTTCGCGTCCGCCAGCTCCTTCACCGCCGCCGGCTCCGCCTGCACCCCCTCCGTCTCCCCCGTGCCCAGCCGGCCGTCCTCCGCCGAACCCCAACACCACACCTGCCCCCCCTTCACCCGCGCGCAGGCGAACGCGTCCCCCGCCCCCAGCTGCTCCACCTCCGCCAGACCCTTCACCTTCACCGGAACGTGCGTCGGGTCCGTCGTCCCGGTCCCCAACTCGCCGCGGTAGCTGCGACCCCAACACGAAACCTCGCCGCCCTTGTGACGCACGCAGCTGTGATGGTACCCGCACACCAGCTCCACCGCGTCCGCAATCCCCACCACCGGCGTGAACACCCGCCGGTCCTGCGCCGTGCCGTCCCCCAACTCCCCGTCGATCCCCCGCCCCGCGCAGAAAACCTTGCCCGAAGCCTGCATCACGCACGTGTGATCCTCGCCCGCGCACACCTGCGCCGTCACCTCCGGCTCCGGCGGCGACGCCGGCGGCTCCGGCTCCGCCGGCTTCTCCGGCACCACCGGCTCCGCCACCTTCGCCGGCTCCACCGGCGCCGTCGGCTCGTCGTGCTTCGCAAACGGCGACGGACCCTTGGGCGGCGTCTGCGACCCGCTCCCCTCGCCCTCCTTGCCCTTGCTGCAGGCCCCCAGGACCACCATCGACAACACCAACACCAACACCTTCAACCGCTTCATCGCTCTCTCCTCCTCGACCGGTACCCGGCCTCGTCGCACCCGCACCGGCCGCTCGCCCGACCCCGGGCCGCCGGACCGCGACAATTATGCCCGAACGACCACCCTGTAAAGTGCCCCCGGCTCACAACGCCGGCGAAAGCACCCGCGCCACCGCCTCCAGGAACCGCGCCCGCACCGGCTTGCGCCGCAGCACCTCCAACTCCACCAGCTGCGCCCGCCCGATGTCGTCCAGGAAGATCTGCTCCATCCGCCGACCCACCGTCTCGCCGAACATCAACACGTTCGCCTCGAAGTTCAACCGGAACGAACGGATGTCCATGTTCGACGAGCCGATCGTGCTCCACGCCCCGTCGATCACCATCGTCTTCGCGTGCAGCATCCCCGGACGGTGCTCGTAGATCTTCACCCCCGCCGCCAACAGCTCCCGATAGTACGAACGCCCCGCCAAACGCACCAACGGCAGGTCCGACTTCCCCGGTACCAGGATCCGTACGTCGACCCCTCGCCAGACCGCCGTCATCAACGCCATCAACACCGCCAGGTCCGGCACGAAGTACGGCGTCGTGATGTACACGCTCCGCCGCGCCTGGCTGATCGCCGTGAACAACACCGCGTGGATCGTCCCGTGGTCCTGGTCCGGACCGCTCTCCAACACCTGCACCAGATCCCCCGCCTGCTCCGGCTGCTCCGGGAAATACGCCGCGTCCAACACGTCCTCGTCCGTCGCGAACAGCCAGTCCTCGATGAAGATCTCCTGCAACCGCAGCGCCGCCGTCCCCTCCAACCGCATGTGCGTGTCCCGCCACGGCGCAAACCGCTTCTTCCGCCCCCGGTACTCGTCGCCGATGTTCAACCCGCCCGTGAACCCCACCCGCCCGTCGACCACCAGGATCTTCCGGTGGTTGCGCAACGTCGGCCGCCAGTGCGGTCGCAACGGCAACACCGGCATGAACCGCGCGAAACGCCCGCCCGCCTCCAGCAACGGTCGCACGAACCTGCGCGACAACCCGTGCGAACCCACCCCGTCCACCAGCAGCCGCACCGCCACCCCCGACCGCGCCCGCTCCACCAGCGCGTCCCGGAACCGCACCCCCGCCGGGTCGTCCCGGAAGATGTAACTCATCATGTGCACGTGGTGCCGCGCCGAACGGATCGCCTCCACCATCAGGTCGTACGTCCGCTCCCCGTCGATCAATACCTCCACCAGGTTCCCCGGCAATACCGGCGAACCACCCAGACACGCCCCCACCCGCGCGATCTCTCCCGCCGCTCCCGGCAGCTCCGGCAACGTCGCCGACGCGTCGCACGCCGCCGCCGTCCGCGGCAGCTCGTCCAACCCCCGCAGGAACACGTTGTGCGCCCGCACCCGCTTGCGCCGCCGACGCCAGACCCGCGTCCGACCGATCAGGAAGAACAACCCCGCACCCACGTACGGCAGGAACGCGATCACCAGGATCCACGCCAGCGTCGCCCCCGCCTCCCGCCGGTCCATCACGATCCGCGGGATCAACACGAACGCCAAGACGTACCCGCCGATCGTCGTCAGGATCGTCGCCAACGTCGACCACGGAAGGTCCAGCAGGCTCGGCATCCACCTCCCCTATTCGATGCACGGCGGCCGCGCCAGCCGCTCCTCCGCCGCCCGCCGACGGTTCGAATCCGGATACTCCTCCAGCAGCTCGCGCAACGCCGCACACCCCCGCGCCGGCTCCGCCAGCCGACCAAGGAACAACTCCGCCGCCTCGAACAACCCGTCGTCCCGCTGCACCGAGTCCGTGAACCCCCGCAACTCCAGGAACGCCGCCGCCGCCCCCGCCGCGTCGTCCAACTCGTCCCGCAACAACTCCGCCTTGAGCCGCTGCGCGTCGTCGAAGTACGCCGAGTAGTACGACCCGTTGAAGAACCAGCACTCCTCCTTCCAGAACAACAGCCGGTCGATCCACGCGATCGCTCCCCGCGCGTCCCCGGCCTCCCGCGCGATCCGCGCCCCCTCCCACGGCAGGTCGTCCCAGAACACACAGTACGGATACGCGCAGCCCTCCAACCCCGCCTCCAGGTCCGCGTACGCCTCCCCCGGACGCCCCAACTCCGCCCGCACTCGCGCCCGGTACAGCCGCAACGCCGCCACCAGATCGACGTCGCGCTCCTCCCCCCTCCCCAACTCCTCCCCCATCAACCCCTCGAACGCACCCAACTCCTCCCGCTCCCCGTACGCCTGGTACAACCGCCGCACCGCCACCTCGGCCATCGGCGAACCCGGCTCCTCCCGGATCAACCGCCGCCAGTGCCCCAGCGCCTCGTCGACCCGCCCCTCCCGCTCCGCCAACCGCCCCGCGTCGTACAACGCTCGACCCGCCTCCCGCGTCCCCGGCGACCCGTCCGCCAACGCCAGGTACAACCCCATCGCCCGCTCGGACTCCCCCGCCTGCTCCGCCGTGAGCGCCGCCCGGTACAACGCCGTCCGCCCCACAACCTCGTCCCCCGTCTGCCCCGCCGCCCGCTCGTACCCCTCCGACGCCTCCCCGTAACGGTTCGCCCGCTCGTCCCGCGCCGCCGCCGTCACCGCCGCCACGTACTGGTCCTCCGGCAACGGCGCCGCCGGACAGCCCGCGACCGACCCGCAACACAACGCCGCCCACGCCGCCGCCACCACACCCGCCGGTCGATTCCGCCGCACGCGCGAAGCCTACCACCGACCACCCGACCCCGTGAATGCCCCCTCGCACCCTCCTCCTCGCCCTCCCCTGCGCGCCGCCTCCCCCGAACCCCACCACCCTTCCCCCCCTGGCGCCTTGGCGCCTTGGCGCCTTGGCGCGACACCGCCCTTCCCCCCTTCCCCCCCTGGCGCGAACCCCCCCCGCTATTTC
>CAZMRP010000628.1:0-3593 GCA_964568275.1 uncultured Myxococcales bacterium | reverse complement strand
CGTCGCGGACGGCGTCGAGCGCGGCGAGCAGGGCGAACAGCTGGAACCGGTCGTAGGTCCGGAGGTCGGCGGCCGACAGGTCGTCGCCCGCCTCGAGGTCGTGGACCTCGGCCGCGATCCGGCTCCGCTGCGCGGCGGCGTCGAAGCGCGCGATCGGCCCGATCGCGCTGCGCCCCGCCACCAGCGCCTCGAAGGTGCGCTCCGCGCCCCGTCCGAACGGCGCGAGCACCCCGAGGCCCGTGACCACGACGTCCATCCCGCTCAGCCGACCGGCAGCTTCCCGCGCACGTAGGCGATCGCCTCGCCGACGGAGCGGAGCTGTTCGAGGGCCGAATCCGGGATATCGATGCCGAACTCCTCCTGCAGCTCCAGCACCAGTTCCATCACGCGCAGCGAGTCGGCGCGCAGGTCCTCCACGAACCGCAGCTCGGGCGCCAGCGCGCCCGCCTCGGTGTTCATCACCCGGGCCACCACGGCGAGCACCCGCCCGTCGACCCCGTTGCCCCCGCCGTTTCCCGCCTCGGCCTTGTGCTTCCCGCTCACGCGCGCACCGCTCCTTCCCAGCTCCCCCGGGCCCGGGATCATACCGGGCGGGGCGTGGCAGTAAAGGGGCAAACCGGGGGCGGGGTCCGGGCGTCCCGCGGCCCCGTCGCCGGGGTCCGCCCGGCCCGCGGCCGCCTACCGCGGCGCCGCGACGTCGTGGTATGGAAGGACCATGCGAAGAACAACGGTCGTGTTGATGCTCGTGCTCGGGGCCTGCGGCTGCCGACGCAACGGCTCGGGCCCGGCGACGGAGGCGACGACGGTCGGCCCGGCGGACGTCGCGTCGGCGACGGCGAGCGCGCCGTCGAAGGTGGTCGACCTCGCCGGCGGCAACTACAACGCCTGCGCGGTGGACGACGGCGGCCGGGTCTGGTGCTGGGGCCGTTGCGGCGTGGCGTGCAACGGTCCGGGCGTCCCGCCGCCGGGCGGCGACACCGCCAGTTCGCCGCCGCTGCCGGTGACCGGGTTGACCGGCGCGCGACAGGTGGTCGTCGGCGATTCCTTCGCCTGCGCGCGGCTCGCCGACGGCGCCGTGCGCTGCTGGGGCAGCAACTGGGACGGCACGTTCGGCAAGCCGGCGCCGGAGCGCAGCTACGGGACCGTGCAGGTGCCCGGGGTGGACGGCGTGGTCGAGCTGGCGGTGGCGTCGCGCGACATGGTCTGCGCCCGCCGCGCGGACGGTTCGGTGCTGGCCTGGGGCGGCGAGATCCTCGGGCACGACCGGAACCCGGAGCAGATGGCCCGGCGCGTCCCCACGCCGGTGCGCGACCTGGCCGGTGCCGAGGCGCTGTTCACGCGCCGGGACGGCTGCTGCGCCCGGACCGCCGCGGGCGAGCTGCGCTGCTGGGACGGCCGGGTGGTGGAACGCGACGACGTCTGGAACTTCGAGTACACGCCGGCCGCGCCGGTCGGGCTGCCCGCCGGAACCCTCGCGGTCGGCGACTGCGACTGCGCGCTGGCCGCCGACCATTCGCTGCACTGCGAGGCGTACAGCGTGCCGGGCGCGCTGCTCGCCGACGGGACGACGCCGCCGGCCCCCCGGATGTCCTGCTCGATCGAGCGGCTGGACGACGTGACGACGTTCTTCGTCACCGCGGGCTGGGGCTGCGCGGTGCTCGCCGACGGCCGCGCGGTCTGCTGGGGCGAGGACGGCGTCGGCACGCCGCCCCGGCCGCTGGCGGTCCCCGGGCGCGTCGTGAAGTTCGCCCGGACGCTGATGGGCGCCCGCTTCGCGCTCAACGACGCGGGCGAGGTGTGGGCCTGGGGCGAGAACGACGAGCACGGCATCCCGGGGCGCGAGGAGCGCCTGGTGGCGGAGCCGGTGCGCGTCCTGCCCTGAGCGCCTACGGGTTGAGCAGCAGCGGGGGCTGGCCGGTCGACTCGACGACGCTGCGCCAGAACGGGCTGTCGGTGGAGATGGTGTTGCGGCCCGAGGTGGCGGCGGCGAGCGGGACGTGGGTGAACAGGCCGCCCCACAGGCCGACCACCAGCGCGGTCTTGCCCGCCATCGCCGCATGGACCGCGTTCTCGGCCAGGCGGCCGCAGAAGATGGCGTCGGCCGGGTTCGCCGCCGCGGCCCGGATGATGTAGCTCGGGTCGATGTACTTGACGTTGACGTCGAGGTCCTTGAACTCGCGGGCCACGGTGTCCCGCAGGAAGGTGCCGACGTCGCCGAGCTTGACGTTGCCCGAGGCGTCCCGGGTGTCGCCGGACGCCAGCAGGTCCTGGCCCGCCCCCTCGGCCACCACCACCACCGCGTGGCCGCGCTTGCGCAGGCGCTCGCGCAGGAACGCCAGCACGCCGCGCGGACCGTCGAGGTGGAACGGCAGCTCCGGGACCAGGCAGAGGTTGACCTCGCCCGAGGCGAGGGTGGCCGAGGCGGCGATGAAGCCCGAGTGGCGGCCCATCAGCCGGACGATGCCGACGCCGTTCGGCGCCCCGCAGGCCTCGACGTGCGCCGCGGTGATGGCCCGCGTGGCCTCCGCCACCGCCGTCTCGAACCCGAAGGTGCGCTCGATGTACGGCACGTCGTTGTCGATCGTCTTCGGCACGCCGACGATCGCGATCTTCCGGCCCCGGCGCTGCAGTTCCTCGGACAGCGCCAGCGCGCCGCGCAGCGTGCCGTCGCCGCCGACGCAGAACAGCACGTCGACCTTGAGTCGCTCGAGCGTGTCGGCCATCACCGCCGGCGACTGCGGTCCGCGGGACGAACCGAGCCGGGTGCCGCCCTGCAGGTGGATGTCGCGGACGAGGTCCGGGGTGAGCTCCAGCGGGGGAGCCCCGGCGGGGGTCAAGCCGAGGAAGCCGTACTGGAAGCCGAAGACGCGGTGGACGCCGTACGAGTGCCACAGCTGCATCACCAGGCCGCGGATCACGTTGTTCATGCCGGGGCACAGCCCGCCGCAGGTGACGATCCCGGCGAAGGTCCGCGAGCCCTCGAAGTACAGCTTCTCCCGCGCCCCCGCCCGCTCGAACCGCGACCCGCAATCGCGTCCCGAGAGATCGAGAGCGACGCTGGCGTCGTCCGCGGTGTAGTCCGCGACGTGGTCGTCGGCGACGGTGGACAACCCGAGCGGCGAGTCGATCGTGGGGGGGCCCAGTACGGGGATCCGCAGGTCGATGTCCTGTTTCATGACGGCGAGTCTCGCACCGGTGGGGCGGCCGCCGCAAGCGCGCCGCGCGGCGGTCGGCGCCGCCGAGAATTCCCTTGCAATTCCCCTCTCGCGGCGATATTCGGACCGCGTACCCGGCGTGCGGCAGGTCGATGGTCGCTTGGCCGTGCGGGGGGTTGCAAGGGCCCGTCCCGGGGCGCCGGGAGGGCGAAGGGATCGGGAGAGTGGACCGATGAAGAAGAAGCTGTTCGTGGGCGGGTTGGCCTGGGCGACCGACGAGGAGTCCCTGCGGGGGGCGTTCGGCACCTACGGCGAGATCAAGGACGTTCGCGTCATCCGGGATCCGATGACGAACCGGTCGCGGGGCTGCGGCTTCGTGGAGTACGACGACGAGACGCAGGCGAGCGCGGCGGAGCCCGGGCTGGACGGCACCGAGCC
>CAZMRP010000627.1:0-3601 GCA_964568275.1 uncultured Myxococcales bacterium | reverse complement strand
GCGTTGTTCGCGGAGCTGGAGCCGGGCACGCCGCAGGCGATGAACCTGTTGCACGTGGTGGCGCCGGTGCAGCTCGTGCGTGCGGCGCTGCCGGGGATGCTGGCGGCGGGTCGCGGGCGGATCCTGCTCGTCTCGTCGCTCGGCGGGTTCTTCACCACCGCGCGCTACACGACCTACTCGGCGACGAAGGCCTACCTCAACATGTTCGTCGAGGGGCTGCAGGCGGAGCTGGCGGGGACCGGGGTGCGGGCGCAGGCGGTCTGTCCGGGCCTCACGCGGACGGAGTTCCTCGACACGCCGGCCTACGCGGAGTTCAAGTACCAGCAGGTACCGGCGCCGTTCTGGATGACCGCCGAGCAGGTGGTCGACTGCGCGCTGGCCGCCCGGGAGACGCTGGTCGTCCCCGGCTGGCACAACCGGCTGCTGGTGCACGCGATCCAGGCCCCGCTGCTCGGCCCGGCGCTGCGCCGCGCGATGCAGCTCGCGAACAAGAACGGGCTGTACTGACGCAGCGTGTGCCCCTGCACGCTTGTCCGAAGGACGAATCCCTGCAGCACGCAACGGCACGGGACGACGCAAGGCGCAACCGCCGCCGGACAGCGGCCGACGATCACGGGTCGCGTTCCCACGCGCAGCGAAACCCCCACGACACCCAATCGGGTTCCGACCATGGGTAGCCGGCGTACGGCCGTCCAAAGACGGGCAGGCTCGTCGCGTCGGCAGAAGTCCCGAGCGCGAAGCTGCTTCCGCGGTAGACCTTGCTGGAGAGGTCGGCCGGAGCACCGATGGGATCCACGCACGGGTCCGCGCAGGAGCGGTAGGCGAACGCGTCGTACCAATCGGCGACCCATTCGCTCACGTTTCCCGCCATGTCGAACACCCCGTAGGCGGAGATGTCCATCGGCGAACTGCCGGCGGGAAGAGGCGACAACGAGAAGGCGTTGTCGATGTTGATCAGACAACTGCCCTCGGGCGGATAGCAGCCGGTCGGCAACCCGGGCATCGGAATCCTCTCGTCGTCGCCCCAGACGAAGGTCGGGGCGTCCTCGACTAGGTCGCAGGACGGGTCGCCCCTACTCTCGCATCCGCCCCGCGCGGCCTTCTCCCACTCCGCCTCGGTCGGCAGGCGGCCACCTTCCCAGCGGCAGAACGTGTCGGCCATGTCCCAGGTAATGCAGAACGCGGGGTAGTTGTCGTACTTGGCAGCCGTGGAGTAGTCGGCCGGAAGCCGATGCCAGGCGACGCAACCGGAATAGGGTCCGCGGCAGGCACCGGCCTCGACGCACCGCCGGTAGCGCGAATTGGTCACCTCGAACCTGTCGATGAGAAAGGCGGAGAGATGAACCACGGCGATGGTTGCAGCGGAAGACGTCGGCCTGCAGAACGGGCCGCCCCAGTCCTCGTATCGCGCCGGATCGCACCCACGGACGAAGGGTCCCTCGTGCACGAGCACCCGGTCGTTGCAGTCATCCCCGCAGCCGGTCGCCTCCCGACACCAGAAGCCGGCTATGCAGGAGGTTGCCATCGGGCACGATCCGCAAGTGTCTCCGCCACAACCGTCGTCACACACCCTGGTCCTCGGCGGATAGTCCAACCAGCACGCGGGCACACAGGCGTCCGGGGCCTCGAGATCGATGTCGACTCCGTCCCTGCCGAAGTCGCTGCTCTCCTCCGCGCCGGCATCGCCGTCGGAGCCGTCGGCGTCGACGTCTGGCGGCGACGCGCACGAGCAAGCTGTGGCGCACGCCAACGACAACCCCAGCACGGCGATCCGGCGCGGCATGGCTCGGCTACCTCCAGGAGAACGACGGGAGAATGCAGCGCTCCGTCTCCTCGGCCGTGCGCTGCCACTCCGGCGTGGCTTCGACAGCGCCGCAGTCCATCGGTTCGACCGGCGGCTCCGCCTCCGACATCAGCCCCAGGTGCTCGTGCAGCTTCACCTGGTAGGCCCGGATCTCGTTGCCGCTCGATGTCCGGCCGATTCGAACGATGACATAGTAGGTGTAGGTGTCGTTGGCGATGGTGGTCGCCGTGATGCTTGCTTCCGTGACGTTGGGCAGGTTCGCGGAGTTCGCGCTGGTGACGGATCCCAACGACGTCGCGTTCCCGGAGCCGCTCGTCCAAGGTTGCCGGTAGAAGCCGGACCAGACGTCGTTTCCGAGCGTGGAGGTATTGTCGAAGGCGCGGACCTGGATCCGGTTGAAGTAGGTGCCGCTCGGAACCCAGACGGGACACCACAGGTAGCGATACCCGGTAACACCGTCCGCGAGGATGGCCCGATTGCCGCCATCGCTCATCGAAGACGAGAACGTCAGGTCATCATCCGATCCATTGATCAGGCGCTCCTGGCAGGCCGTGACGACGGAGGTCCAGGCCTCCGCCGTGGCGGTGGAGGGAATCGCGCCCGCAACCACAACCATCCCGAGCATCACGATCAGAAACGAGGAACGTACCATTGCTTACCCCCTTGCCATGTCTTCACACGGACTGAGTCGCTACCGAGGAGTAGCGACGGTCCGGCGACCTTGCGTCCGGCCTTGGACGACCGTCCTGGTCGCCCAAGACCTTCCCTGCTTCGTTGCGTTCAGCCAAGTGCCCCGTGACCTGGCGCCGCGACGGCGGACCCCGCGCCCTGGGCGACGGCCACGCCTCGCCACCGGCCGCGATCGTCGTCGTCTCGACGAAGCGCCAGTTCCACGGCCTCAGCAGCGCGCGGCGTGCGTGGCATGCTTCGCGCAGGGGGGGGAAGGACTCGACCTCTCCCGCTCAAGGAGTCCGAGGCACTTGCTTCCCCAAGTGTCCATCGATTGCCTCTCGATCCGACTTCGATGATATCGCTCGGTGCCCGGCTGTCAAGCGTTCCCGATGGAGCGCGGCTTGCTGCCGCGCGAGCGCCGGCTAGTCGCCGACGACGGTGAGCTGCGTACCGCGGCCGCCCTCGCCGGACTCGACCTTGATCATGTTGAACGGCTGCGCGCCGGACGAATCCATCACCACGAAATACGGTGGAACCATGTCGCGGTGCCACTTCAGCATGACGCGCCGGCCGCGGAACCGGTCCATGTAGGCTTGGCCGACCTCCTCCCACGGGTAGTCGACCCGGTAGCCCACCATCGTGTTCATCTGCATGACCAGCACGGCGCCCGTCGGCACGGGCTCGCCGAACACGCCCTCGTCCACCAGCACCGGGTGCGGCGGGAGGCCCCCGTCGTCGCCCGCGGCGACCTCCGCCGACTCGTCGGTCGGCGCGCCGGACGCGTCGCCGGGCGCGTCGCCGGGCGGTTCCTCCGGACCTGCGTCGACCAGAGAATCGTCGTCGCCGTCGCCGTCCGCGGCAGAGTCCGCGGCGGCGTCCGCGGCGGACTCTGCCTCCGCGCCGGCCGTCTCGGGACCTCCGCCGGCATCCGTCGTGACGGTCGCCAACGCCTCCGGGTTGCGGGCGACGGTCGCGCCATCGGGACCGGGAAGCGCCAGCGGCAGCGGTCCGGTGCGGCCCGGCCGCGGCTCCGGGGTTCCGCGCGGTTCCGCGGGCTCCGCCCACGGCGGGCGCGGAGCTTCGCCGTCGCCTCCGACGGCTCTCCGTCGAGGGTCTTGTCTTCGC
>CAZMRP010000626.1:0-3607 GCA_964568275.1 uncultured Myxococcales bacterium | reverse complement strand
CGCTGAAGTCGAAGCCCGGCGCGTCGAACGTTCCGGGGTCGCTCTCGATGTCCTGCTCGCCGAGCAGCCCCTGGTTGGCGATGTAGAACTCGGCGTCGGCGCGGAACGCGCCGCGGACCTTCTCGTTGCCCAGCAGCTTGACCCGCACGTAGACCCGACGGTTGGTCTTGGGGTCGAGCTGCCCGCCGAGAAAGGCGATCTCCTCGACCTTGCCCGCCTCGGTCCCGGAGACCTTGACCGTGGCGCCCTCCGACAACCACAGCGGGTTGTTGAAGTCGACGTACATCTCGAAGCGGTCCTCGAAGCTGATCCCACCCATCACGAAGATGAAGCCGGCGAGCAACGTCGCGGCGACCAGCACGAAGATCCCGACCTTGATCTCGAGGTTCCGCTCCTCCATGGGCCGCCGATTCTACCAGGGGTTGCGTCGAATTCCCAGGAGTTGCATGCGCCGACCGGGTCCGGCCGCGGGACCGGGTCCGCTGCGCGATCCGCTACCCGGCGAGCACCTCGCGCACGACGGCGGCGGCGCGGTCGATCGCGGCCGCGTCGACGTCGAGGTGGGTGACGAAGCGGATCCGGCGGTCGTCGGGCGCCCAGGCCAGCACGCCGCGCGCGGCGAGCCGCTCCACCAGCGCCGCGGCGTCGCCGGGAACGCCGAGCATCACGATGTTGGTCGCGACGGCCGCCGGGTCGGCGACCACGCCGGGCAGCGCGGCCAGCGCGGTCGCCAGCCGCCTGGCGTTCGCGTGGTCCTCGACGATCCGCTCGACGTTGTGCCGCAGGGCGTAGAGACCCGCGGCGGCGACGATCCCGACCTGGCGCATGCCGCCGCCGAGCATCTTGCGGAAGCGGTGGGCGGCGGTGCGGAACGCGACCGAGCCGCAGAGCACGGAGCCGACGGGGGCGCCGAGCGCCTTGGAGAGGCAGAACGACAGCGAGTCGAAGTGCCGGGTGAGCTCGCGGACGGGGACGCCGAGCGCCGCGGCGGCGTGGAAGACCCGGGCGCCGTCGAGGTGCAGCGGCAGGCCGCGCGCGCGGCACAGCGCCGCGATCCGCTCCACCTCGTCCGGCGGGAACACGGTGCCGCCGCCGCGGTTGTGGGTGTTCTCGATCCAGACCAGCGCCGTCCCCGGCGTGTGGAACGTCCGCGGCCGGAGCCGCTCCGCGACCTCGGCGGCGGTGAACCGGCCGTCGCCCGGGATCCAGGCGTACTGCACGCCGGCCAGCGCGGCGCCCGCGCCGACCTCGTCGTGCATACAGTGCGCGTCCTGGCCGCAGACCACCTCGTCGCCCCGCCCGACGTGCACGAGCTGGGCGATCAGGTTGGCCATGCTGCCGGACGGGACGAACAGCCCGGCGGCCTGGCCGGTCCGCTCCGCCGCCAGCGCCTCCAGCTCGGCCACCGTCGGGTCCTCGTTCCAGACGTCGTCGCCGACGACGGCCCGCGCCATCGCCTCGCGCATCCCCGGCGACGGGAGGGTGACGGTGTCCGAGCGGAGATCGATGCGTGTCATGGCTAGACCTCGATCGGCCCTTCGGCCGCCCCCGTGATGAACTGCCGGACGACGGGGTCGGCGGAGGCGCGGAACTCGTCGCGGGTGCCGAGCAGCCGGACGTGGCCCTTGTACAGCATGACGATCCGGTCGGCGATGGCGAAGATGCTGGTCAGGTCGTGGGACACCACGACGCAGGTCACGTGCAGCCGGTCGGCCAGCTCGCGGATCAGCACGTCGACGCGCCGGGCGGAGACCGGGTCGAGCCCCGTGGTCGGCTCGTCGAACAGCACGAACTCGGGCTCCATCGTCAGCGTGCGGGCGATCGCCACGCGCTTGCGCATCCCGTCGCCGAGCGCCGCGGGGTAGGTGTGGGCGAACTCCTCCATATGGACCTGCTCGAGCCGCTTCATCGCCTCGGCCAGCGCCGCCTTCATCCGCAGTCGCTTGTGCTTGCGGATCGGGAGCGCGACGTTCTCCAGGCAGGTCAGCGAGTCGAACAGGGTGGAGTGCTGGAACACCATCCCGCAGCGGCGCCGGACCTTGAAGTACTGCCGCTCGGTGAGGCGGGAGATCTCCTGGTCGTCGAGGTAGATCTCGCCGGCGTCGGGGCGCAACAGGCCGATCAGGTGCTTGATCAGGACGCTCTTGCCCACGCCGGACTGGCCGATGATGAAGAACACCTCGCCCTTGCGGATCGTGAAGTCGACGCCGCCCAGCACCTCCTTGCGACCGAACGACTTGTGCACCCCGACGAACCGGATCATCGCCCGACCTCACGCCCAGAACACGTAGAAGCTCGCGGTGGAGATGACGAAGTTGAGCAGGATCGTCGCGAAGATCGACCAGACCACGGCGCGGGTCGTGGCCCAGCCGACCCCCTCGGCGCCGCCGAAGGTGGTCAGCCCGCAGTAGCCCGAGACGATGGGGATCGCGGCGCCGAAGGCCAGGCACTTGGTCAACCCGACCGTCACGTCGCGGTAGTCGACCATCGACGTGTTCCAGAAGATGCGCGGGTTGACGTCGAACATGCCCCAGGCGGTGAGCATGCCGACCACCATCATCACCGCCATCGACCAGACGATCAGCACGGTGCTCATCACCACCGAGGCCTTGAACCGCGGGACGATCAGGTAGTCGATCGGCTCGGCGGCGCACATCCGCAGCGCATCGACCTGGTCGGTGACCACCATCGAGCCGATCTCGGCGGCGATGCCGGCGCCCACGCGCGTGGCGATCATCGTGGCGCCGATCGACGCCGCGAAGTCGCGGACCACGATCTGCAGGAAGGTGGCCCCCACCAGGTGCAGGTCGCCGGTGATGCGGTTCACCTGCACGCAGGAGTGGTAGACCATGATCATGCCGATGAAGCCCATCACGACGGTGATGAAGAACAGCGAACGGTTGCCGATCTGGTACATCGCGCGCCAGACGGCGCCCCGCTCGTGGCGGCCGCGGACCGAGTAGTACAGCGTGCGGATGAAGATCGAGTAGAACAGGCGGGCGGCGGCGGCCCCGTCGACGACGCGCGCACCGAGCCCCTCGACGAAGCGCCGCACCCGTCCCGGCTCCCGCCGGGCCCCCTCGCCGCTCGCCGCCTGCACGCCCGCCGCCATCCGCGCTCCCGTCCCCGCCGCCTCAGTCCACCAGGAACGTCAGGAAGTAGTCCGAGACGAAGATCCCCACCGCCGAGGCCACGACGCTGGAGTTCACCGCCCGCCCGACCCCGGGCGCCCCGCCGCGCACCGCCAGCCCGTAGTAGCAGCTGGAGAGCGCGATGATCAGCCCGAAGACCAGCGCCTTGATCAACCCGATCCACAGGTCCCACGGCCCGAGCATCGTGGTCACGCCGCTGAAGAACACCCGGACCTCGATCCCCAGCAGCACCTGGCCGAAGGCCGCGGCGCCGAACAGCGCGATGATGTTGCCGTACACCGTCAGCGCGAACAGCATGACGATCATCGACAGGAACCGCGGGACGATCAGGTACGAGATCGGGTCGATCGACAAGGCCCGCAGGCCGTCGATCTGCTCGGTCACCACCATCGTCCCCAGCTCCGCGGTGTTGTTGGCCCCCACGCGGCCGGAGAACATCAGCGCGATCAGGATCG
>CAZMRP010000625.1:0-3616 GCA_964568275.1 uncultured Myxococcales bacterium | reverse complement strand
TGTCCAGTCCGGCTTCGGCCAGGGGCGAGAGCGCGCCCCGCTCGGCCCCGGCGCCGCGGATGGTGGCCGGCGTGCCGATCGTGTCGGCCCCGGCGGCGGCGGTGATCCCCGGGATGGGCTTCGTGCCCGGTCTCGAGGCCGAGGCGGAGCAGGCGGCGCAGCCGCAGATGTACGTCGACCTGACCAAGTACGAGGACGCCCGGTTCCAGATCGGCGAGATGATCTCGGTCTGGAACGGCGCCGTGTTCAACGCCAAGCACTTCCACCTTTCCAAGGACCAGACCGCCCAGACCTTCCACCTCGGCGAGAACCCGATCTGCGACCTGTGGATCCCGCTCGAGCAGCTCGAGGGCAAGGACCGGGTCAAGATCGGACAGGCGGTGGGCGACAAGCTGGTGGTGACCTTCCTGCCGGGCGCGACCGGCACGGTGACCAACCAGGCCGGGGAGGCCGCCGAGCTGGAGGCGTTGTTGCAGGCGGGCCGGGCCCAGCCCAGCACCAACATCGCCGGCGGCTACGACGTGACGCTCGGGGCCGGCGACCGGATGAAGCAGGACTGGGGCGAGTTCACCTTCCTGGCCAACATGGTGGCTCGGCCCAAGCTGGTCCTGCCGATGAAGTTCGAGTGGACCACGCCGTTGTTCATCGCGGGCAGCCTGATCCTGCACGTCGTCTTCATGGCCATCGCCTGGCAGTACCAGGCCTCCCAGAGCGGCTTGGCGGTCGACATCCTCTCGTCCGACAACCCCTACCTCCAGATGATGGTCATCGCGCCTCCGGAGATGAAGGAGGACGAGGAAATCGTCATCGAGGAGACGGAGGAGGAGGAGGAGGACGACGACCTGGAAGAGGATCTCGAGTCCGAGATGGAGGACGAGGAGGAGGGCGGCACGGGCGCGCGCGCGGCCGGCGACGAAGGCAAGATGGGCAAGCGCGACGCGGAGGACGTGGACCGCATGGCCGGCGTGCAGGGGCCGAAGGACAACCCCAACCCGCACATGGCCAAGACCGCGATGCTCGAGCAGGTGGCCCAGTTCGGCGCCGTTTCGGCCCTCCAGGCCCTGCAGAGCAACGCGCCGACCTCGCCGTTCTCTCCGTACTCCACCGCGCTCGGCAACGACCCGGTCAACGCCCGCGGCCACCTGATGGGGTCCGAGTACGGCGACGCCTACGGCGTCGGCGGCCTCGGCATGTTTGGGACCGGCGCCGGCGGCGGTGGCTCCAACATCTACGGCTTCGGCCTCGGCGACGTCGGCCAGATGGGCCACGGCTACGGCACCGGCGACGGCGTCGGCTTCGGCCGGGGCGGCGGTCGGATGGGCCGTGGGCGCGACGGCAGCCGTTTCGGACCGGACCTCTCCGGCCGGACCGGACGGGCCCCGGACCTGCGGCTCGGCGACGCGACCACCTTCGGCGGGCTCTCCAAGGAGGTCATCCGCCGCATCGTCGCCCAGCACCGCGGCCGCATCCGGCACTGCTACGAAGCCGCGCTGCGGGCGGCCCCCGAGCTGCAGGGCCGCGTGACGGTCAAGTTCGTCATCGCCCCGCAGGGCAACGTGCAGAGCGCCGAGCCGGCCGGCAACACCACCGGCGACGACTCGCTGGGTCAGTGCATCACGGCCGTGGTCAAGCGCATGAGCTTCCCGCAGGCCGACGGCGTCACCGCCTGCACCTACCCGTTCATGCTGCAGATGGTCGGCGACGAGGGCGGCGGCTAGGCGTCGCGCCGCGGCTCCCCCCCGCCCCCCCGCTCCCGTTCCCCCCTCCGACCACCCGACCCGAGACCCTCCGTCCCCGACAGCGGAGCGGGCCCTCTTCTCGCGTTCCGCAGAGGGGGGCGGACGGGGGGGTGGGCCGACGGAATCCGTTTACACCAGGCTTGGTTATCCGGTATCATCTGCCCCCGCCGTTGGTGGCGGCTCCGGGGGTTGCACCCGGCGGGAAACAGGAGGTTCTGACCATGGAACGCTGGCGTGGATTCGGGGCGGTGTGTCTTTGCGTCGCGTTGCTCGGCGCGTGTGGCGGCAAGCGGGACGACTCCAACCGGCTGGTCAACCAGGCCTTGGAGAAGGCCAGTCTCAACGACCTCGCCGCGGCGAAGTCGAAGCTGCAGTTGGCGATTTCCGCCGACCCGGAGAACGCGGCCGCGTACCACACGCGGGCCGCGATCCTGTGCAAGGAAGGGCTGGTCCAGGACGCGATTCCCGACTTCGAGCGGTCGGTGGAGCTGGACAAGAACAACGCCACGTGGCGCTACGAGCTGGCGGGCAAGTACTGGGAGGTCTACCAGGGCTCGGCCGGTTCGGTGGATCGCGACCAGTACCTGCCCAGGATTGAGGAGCAGGTTTCGCGGGCGATCGAGCTCAACGGCACGTTGTCCGAGTACTTCCTGCTCCGCGCGCGGTGCCGCAAGGCGATGATGTCGTTCAAGGGCGCGGCGGAGGACTACCGCAAGGCCATCGACCTCGACCCGCTGGCCGTCGGCTCGTACCTCGAGCTGGGTCGGCTCTACGGCCTGATGTGGAAGATCTTCTACCGGGACGACCTGTTCACGCTGGCCGAGCAGGCGTTGGACACGACGGAGAAGCTGGCCGCGCTGCCCGACCTGTCGACCGAGGCGCAGGCCCTGCTGCCGGACATGTCGTTCGAGCTGGGGCAGCTGTACGCCTGGCGGGCGACGGTCGAGTCCGACGAGGAGACGCAGCGCGGGTTCCGCGAACGGGCGATTGCGAAGTACACGTCGATCGACGAGGAGTACCGCGACCGGCCGATGCTGCGCTTGCAGCTGGCGCAGGTCTTCCAGATGAACGGCGACATCCCCAAGGCCTGCACGGCGGCGCGCGAGGCGATGGCGGGCATCTCCGCCTCGGACCCGGACCGGGCCACCCTGCGCAACTACGTGGTGCAGCTCGAGCAGGAAGTCTGCGTGACATCGACGGGCTACGATCCCAACCGCTAGCGGCGCGGGGCGCGGCGGCACGAGGCGAGCCACGGGTGGTCGCCCCGAGTTGATTCCTGGGCATGTTCGGCGAAGAGGGCGAGTAGACATGGCGCAGAACCTTCGGTACGACGGGTTTCGCAGCTGGCGGGAGTTGATCGAGCGGCTCGAGGCGCAGGCCGAGGAGGCGCAGGGTGCGGAGCGGGCACAGCTCCTGCTGCGTGCCGGCACGTTGCGCGAGGGGCGGCTGGGCGAGCAGTCCGAGGCGAACAAGGCCTACAAGGAGGCCTACCGCAGCGACAAGCAGTGCTACGAGGCCCTGCGCGGCGCGCGGCGCCTGTTGCGGCTGCGCGGGCGCGTCGACGACAAGCTGCTTCAGCTGTTCGAAATCGAGTTCAAGGCGCTGAAGAAGGCGCAGCGGGGCACCGACGAGCCGGTGGCCCAGGCCGCGACGGCCCACGTCGACTACGGTTGGGCGCTGCTGATCCAGGGCAGCCCGGCCAAGGCGCTCGCCGAGTTCAAGCAGGCGCTGTACCACGCCCCGGACGACCTCGTGCTGCAGGGGCTGGTCGAGGACTTCGCCGAGGAGACCGACCCGGGCTCGCGCGTGGCCGACCTCCGGGCCGCGGCGGCGGCGGCGGCGGACGATCCGGTGGCCTCCGCGCGTCTCCTGCTGCG
>CAZMRP010000624.1:0-3623 GCA_964568275.1 uncultured Myxococcales bacterium | reverse complement strand
CGGCGGCTGTCCCGGCTCGGCGGTGCGGAGCTTCCGTCCGGCCGCCGCGGCGACCCCGTGCTGTGCGGACGAGGCGCGCGCGGCGACGCCCGCGGCCGACTCGGCGCTCGGCCACTGGCCGGTGCAACTCCACCTGGTCCCGCCGCGCGCGGCGTTCCTCCAGGGCGCGGACCTGCTGCTGGCGGCCGACTGCGCGGCGTTCGCCTGCGGCGACTTCCACGCCCGTTTCCTCGCCGACCACGCGGTGACGATCGCCTGCCCGAAACTGGACGACACCGGGCCGTACCTGGAGAAGCTGACGCGGATCTTCGCGGACAACGACCTCCGGTCGCTGCACGTCGTGCAGATGGAGGTCCCGTGCTGCTTCGGTCTGGAGCGGCTGGCGCGACAGGCGCTCGCGGCGTCCGGCAAGGCGATCCCGCTGCAGGTGACGACGATCGGCGTCCGCGGCGAGGTGCTGCGCACGGTGCGGGAGCGCCCGGAGCCGCGACGGCCGGCGGCGGCCGTGGTGCCCTGAGCTTCGAGGAGACGTTTGACAAGCCCCGGGGGCGATGGTACGCGCGAGGGGCTCAGGCAAGGCGGATTCGGGGCGGCGGAAGGCCGTCCCTTTGCCGACGGACTCGAGGAGGTCACGACGATGAGGAGCTTGAAGGGCACGCAGACCGAGAAGAACCTGCTGGCGTCGTTCGCGGGCGAGTCGCAGGCGCGCAACCGCTACACCTTCGCGGCGAGCGCCGCGCGCAAGGAGGGCTTCGTCCAGATCGCGGACGCGTTCCTGGAGACCGCGGAGCAGGAGAAGGAGCACGCCAAGCGCTTCTTCAGCTTCCTCGAGGGAGGCGACGTCGAGCTGGCGGCCGCCTTCCCCGCCGGCAAGGTCGGGACCACCGCCGAGAACCTCGCGCACGCCGCCGCCGGCGAGCACCACGAACGGACCGAGGCGTATCCCGGATTCGCCAAGGTCGCGGAGGACGAGGGGTTCCCCGCGATCGCGGCGGTGTTCCGCGCGGTGGCGGTGGCCGAGGCGCAGCACGAGAAGCGCTTTCTCGGACTGCTGAAGAACGTCGAGGCGGGGACGGTGTTCAAGAAGAGCCAGCCGGTGACCTGGCGCTGCCGGAACTGCGGCTACATCGCCGAGGGCGCCGAGGCGCCGAAGACGTGTCCGGCCTGCAATCATCCGCAGGCGCACTTCGAGCTGCTGGGCGAGAACTGGTAGCCCGGCGAACGACGGGAGGAGGACTTCGATGACGGAACGCAAGGGCCTCGTGACGCTGCACGGCAATCCGCTGACGCTGGTCGGACCGGAGCTGAAGGTCGGCGACCGGGCGCCGGAGTTCACCGCGCTGGACACCGACCTGAAACCGGTGGCGCTGTCGACCTACCGCGGCAAGCCGGTCGTGTTGTCGGTCGTGCCGTCGCTCGACACGCCGACCTGCGACCTGCAGACCCGGCGGTTCAACGCCGAGGCCGAGCGGCTGGGCCCGGACGTCCCGGTGCTGACGCTGAGCATGGACCTGCCGTTCGCCCAGAAGCGCTGGTGCGGCGCGGCCGGCGCGCAGAACGTCCGCACGCTGTCGGACCACCGCGACGCCTCGTTCGGCACGAGCTACGGCCTGCTGATCAAGGAGTTGCGGCTCCTGGCCCGGGCCGTGCTGGTGCTCGACAAGGAGGGAATGGTCCGCTATCTGCAGATCGTGCCCGAGGTTGGTTCCGAGCCGGACTACGCGGCGGCGCTCGCCGCCCTGGCCAAGCTCGGTTAGCCGCGGACGGCGGCCGGAAGGAAGGAGGACGAGATGATCGCTCAGAACCAGGTCTACAAGTGCGAGCTGTGCGGGAACATCGTCGAGGTGCTGCACGCCGGCGGCGGCCTGCTCGTCTGCTGCGGCCAGCCGATGACGCAGCTGGTGGAGAACACGGTGGACGCCGCGAAGGAGAAGCACGTCCCCGTGATCGAACGCTCGGCGACCGGAATCACGGTCAAGGTCGGCAGCGTGGCGCACCCGATGGAGGAGAAGCACTGGATCCAGTGGGTCGAGCTGCTCGCCGACGGACGGGTGTACCGGCAGCACCTCAAGCCGGGCGACAAGCCCGAGGCGACCTTCCCGCCGCTGGGGGCCGCCCAGCTGACGGCCCGCGAGTACTGCAACCTGCACGGCCTCTGGAAGGCGTAGCGGTCGCGGTCGACGCGCGAGAGGCGGCGCAATGGCGCGCCGAGAGGTCCAGCTTCCCGTCCTCGGCATGACCTGCGCCAACTGCGCCCTGCGCGTCGAGAAGGCGCTGCGCGAGAAGGTGGCCGGCGTCGCCGAGGCGACGGTCAACCTGGCCACCGAGACCGCCACCGTCGTCTACGACCCCGAACGGGTGGACCTCCCCGCGCTCGGCGCGGCCATCGACCGTGCCGGCTATCGCGCGCTCCTGCCGCGGGAGGGGATGAACGTCGACGACGAGGAGCGGAAGGCCCGGGCGGCGGAGCTGCGGCGCGAGCGGCGGGCGTTCCTGGTCGGCCTGGCCTGCACCGTCCCGCTGTTCGTGCTGAGCATGGGCCGCGACCTCGGGCTGCTCGGCGCCTGGTCGCACGCCGCCTGGTTCGGCTGGCTGCTCGGCGCGCTGGCCACGCCGGTCCAGCTCTACACCGGCTGGGGTTTCTACCGCGGCGCGCTGGCCGCCCTGCGCAACCGCTCCGCCAACATGGACGTGCTCGTCGCGCTCGGCTCCACCACCGCCTTCGCCTTCTCCTGGGCCGTGCTGCTCGCCCCGGGCCTCGGCCATCACGTCTACTTCGAGACCTCGGCGATGATCGTCACGCTGATCAAGCTCGGCAAGCTGCTGGAGGCGGCCGCGCGGCGCCGCGCCTCCGAGGCGATCCGCAAGCTGCTGGACCTCGCGCCGCCCGTCGCCCACCTGCTGCTCGACGAGGCGGCCGAGCGGGACGTGCCGGTCGAGGCGCTGCGGCCGGGAGATCGGGTGGCGGTGCGCCCCGGCGAGCGGATTCCCGTGGACGGCATCGTGGAGCAGGGCGACGCGGCGGTCGACCAGAGCATGCTGACCGGCGAGGCCGTGCCGGTGCACCGGGCCGCGGGAGACCGGGTGTTCGGCGCGACGGTCGACCTCGACGGGCGGCTGGTGGTCCGCGCCACGGGCGTGGGCGCGGACTCCGCCCTGGCGCGCATCGTCGCCCTGGTGCGCCGGGCCCAGGGGAGCAAGGCCCCGGTCCAGCGGCTGGCCGACCGGGTGTCGGCCTGGTTCGTCCCCGCGATCGTCCTGGTCGCCGTCGTCACCTTCGGCCTGTGGTGGGCGGTCGGCGGCGCGCTGGTCCCGGCCCTGCTGCGCCTGGTCGCGGTGCTGGTCGTGGCCTGCCCCTGCGCCCTGGGCCTGGCGACGCCGACCGCGGTGGTGGCCGGGACGGCCGCCGCCGCCCGCCTCGGCGTCCTGTTCCGCGACAGCACCGCGCTCGAGCAACTGCGCCGGACCACCGTGGTGCTGTTCGACAAGACCGGCACGCTGACCCGCGGCCGGCCCGTCCTGACCGACTGGGTGCCGCTCGACGGCCCGGACGACGCGCTGGCCCTCGCCGGGGGGCTCGCGGCGGCGTCCGAACACCCGGTGTCCCGGGCGGTGGCCGCGGG
>CAZMRP010000623.1:0-3634 GCA_964568275.1 uncultured Myxococcales bacterium | reverse complement strand
CCGCTGGTCCTGGGCGGCGCCGTGCTGCTCTGGGTTTCGGGCTTCGACATGATCTATGCGTGCCAGGATTTCAATTTCGACATCCAGATGCGGCTCCACAGCGTGCCCGCCCGGCTGGGAGTTGCCGGAGCGCTGAAGGTGGCCGCCGTCTGCCACGCGGGGACCGTGTTGCTGCTGGCCGTCTTGCCGCTGGTCTATCCCGAGTTCGGCACGGTCTACTACGCCGGCGTCGCGGCCATCGCCCTGCTGCTCGTTTACGAACACTCGATTGTCCGGCCTGATGACCTGACGCGCGTCAACCGGGCCTTTTTTCACGTCAACGCCGTTGTCAGCATCGGCCTCCTCCTGGTCGGCTCGATCGACCTTGTTGTCTGACCTCCCGACTCGCTATTGACCGCCAAAATGCCTTCCCGACTTGCCGAAATCGAAAGAAAGGTCCTTGCGGGCGAGCGCCTCTCGGCCGAAGAGGTGGAAGACCTCTACCAGCCGCAGGTCGACCTGCACGCCACCGGACGCCTGGCCGACGAGGTTCGCCGGCGGAAAAACGGAGACATTGTCTCCTACAACATTAACGCCCATTTGAACCCGACGAACATCTGCCTCTACCGCTGCCCGCTGTGCGCCTATAGCTGCGATCCAGGCGATCCCAAGGCCTTCTTGATGACCGATCAGGAGGTGCTCGCCCTCGGCCGCGAGGCTGCTGCAAACGGGTGCACCGAGCTGCACATTGTCGGCGGCGTCCATCCAGAAAAGAACTTCGCCTGGCACCGCGATCTGCTCGCTCGGCTGCACGAGGCGTTTCCTCGATTGATGCTCAAGGCCTGGACCGCCGTCGAGATCGCCCGATTCGCCCACCAGACCGGTCGCAGCCTGGAGAGCATCCTCGGTGAACTCGTCGGCGCCGGGCTCTGCTCCCTGCCGGGCGGAGGCGCGGAGATCTTCGCGCCAGAGGTCCGCCGGCTGATCTGCCCTGCCAAGGCCGATGCCGCAACATGGCTTGAGGTCCACCGGACCGCTCATCGGCTGGGCCTAAAGACGACCGCAACCATGCTTTACGGGCACGTGGAGACGCCCGCGGATCGCATCGACCACATGCTCCGCCTGCGCCGCCTGCAAGACGAGACGGGCGGCTTCCAGGCGTTCATTCCGCTGGCGTTCCACCCCGAGAACACCGAGCTGGCGCACCTTGCGCGCCCGACGGGCCTCGACAACTTGCGGACCGTGGCGATCAGCCGGCTTGTGCTCGACAACTTTCCCCACGTCAAGGCCTACTGGATTTCGCTCGGGGTGGGCACCGCGCAGATCGCGCTGGGTTATGGGGCGGACGACCTCGACGGCACGGTCCGCCAGGAGCGGATTCACCACGACGCCGGCAGCACGGCCCCCGAGTCCCCCGAGTGGCGCCCGGCGGCCTCGACGTGCTGCAGGATGCCGCAGACCGTCACGTCGGTCCCGTCGGCCAGAGCGTCGACGTCCACCTCGAAGGCGTCCTCGAGGAACCTGTCGACCAGGATCGGGCGGCCCTCGGCGACGCGGACGGCGGCGTCGAGATACGACCCGAGCCGGCTCTCGTCGTAGCAGACCGCCATCGCCTGGCCGCCCAGCACGTAGGACGGGCGCACCAGCACCGGGTAGCCGATGCGCCGCGCCGCCTCGCGCGCCTCGGCCAGCGTGCGCGCGGTGCCGTACTCCGGCCGGGCGACGCCCAGCCGATCGAGCAGCTCGCCGAAGCGGCTGCGGTCCTCCGCCAGGTCGATGGCGTCGGGGCTCGTGCCGAGGATCGCGAGCCCGGCGCGCTCGAGCGCCCCGGCCAGGGACAGCGGCGTCTGGCCGCCGAACTGGACGATCGCCCCCACGGGCCGCTCGCGGTCCGCGATCGACAGCACGTCCTCCACCGTCAGCGGCTCGAAGTACAACCGGTCCGACACGTCGTAGTCGGTCGACACGGTCTCCGGGTTGCAGTTGACCATCACGGTCTCGTAGCCCAGCTTCCGGAGCGCGTCGGTGGCGTGGACGCAGCAGCAATCGAACTCGATCCCCTGCCCGATCCGGTTCGGGCCGCCGCCGAGGATCATCACCTTCGGCCGGTCCGACCGGACCACCTCGTCCTCGTCCTCCCAGGTGCCGTAGTGGTACGGCGTCGCGGCTGCGAACTCGGCGGCGCAGGTGTCGACGGTCTTGTAGGTCGGCAGGACGCCCAGCTCGAGCCGCCGGGCGCGGACCTCGTCGGCGGAGGCGCCGGTGAGGTGGCCGAGCTGGACGTCGGAGAAGCCGGCGCGCTTGGCGGTCCGCAGCGCCGCCGCCGGCAGCTCGCGCAGCGCCGTGCCGCGGAAGGTCGCCTCGAGCTCCACCAGCGCGGCGATCTCGCGCAGGAACCACGGATCGATCCGCGTCAGCCGCCGCACCTCTTCCAGCGGCAGCCGCCGCTCGAACGCCGCCCGGACCCAGAACAGCCGCGCCGGGTGCGCCGTCACCAGCCGCTCGCGGATCCGGTCGGGGTCGATCCAGTCCTCGCGCCCGTCGGCCCCCAGCCCCGCCCGGCCCACCTCGAGCGAGCGGAGCGCCTTCTGCAACGCCTCGGCGAACGTCCGCCCGATCGCCATCACCTCGCCCACCGACCGCATCTGCGTGTCGAGCGTGTCCGGGGCGCCGGGGAACTTCTTGAACGCGAAGCGCGGGACCTTGACCACCACGTAGTCCAGCGACGGCTCGAAGCTCGCCGGCGTCTCCCGGGTGATGTCGTTGCGCAGCTCGTCGAGCGTCCGGCCGATCGCCAGCTTGGCGGCGATGCGCGCGATGGGGAACCCGGTGGCCTTGCTCGCCAGGGCGCTCGAGCGCGACACGCGGGGGTGCATCTCGATCACCACCATCCGGCCCGTCTCCGGATGGACGCCGAACTGGATGTTCGCCCCGCCGGTCTCCACGCCGACGCGACGGATCACGCGACGGGCGGCGTCGCGCATCCGCTGGTACTCCGCGTCGGTCAGCGTCATCGCCGGGGCGACGGTCACCGAGTCCCCGGTGTGGATCCCCATCGGGTCCACGTTCTCGATCGAACAGACGACGACGAACCGGTCGCTCCGGTCGCGCATCACCTCGAGCTCGAACTCCTTCCAGCCCAGCACGCCTTCCTCGACCAGCACCTCGTGCACCGGCGAGGCATCGATCCCGCGCCCCGCCAACGCCCGCAGCTCGTCGGGGTGGTAGGCGATGCCGCCGCCCTCCCCGCCCAGCGTGAAGCTCGGGCGGACGACCACCAGGTAGCCGACGTCCTCCGCCTGGGCCAGCGCGGCGTCGACCGACGAGGCGAGAAACGAGCGGGGGACGTCGAGCCCCTCGGCCTGCATCGCCGCCCGGAACAGCCGCCGGTCCTCGGCCGTGCGGATCGCCTCGAGCGTCGCGCCGATCAGCCGGGTGCCGGACTCGCGCAGGATCCCCGCCTCGGCCAGCCGCACCGCCAGGTTGAGCGCGGTCTGGCCCCCGACCGTGGGCAACAGCGCGTCCGGCCGCTCCCGCTCGATGATCTTCGCCACCACGCTCACCGTCAGCGGCTCGACGTAGGTCCGGTCGGCCACCTCGGGGTCGGTCATGATCGTCGCCGGGTTGGAGTTGACGAGGACGATCTCGTAGCCCT
>CAZMRP010000622.1:0-3660 GCA_964568275.1 uncultured Myxococcales bacterium | reverse complement strand
CCGCGGCGAACGGCCGGACCCGCTCGGGGTCGCAGGGGCCGCGGACGACCAGCGTCAGGTGCGCCCGGGCGGCGTGGCGCGACCAGCGCAGATCGACGTGCAGCACCGGCAGCCGGGCCTCCGGCAGCCGGGCCCGCAGCTCCTCGAGCAGCGGCCGCAGGGCGGCGTGGACGACCCGGCACTCCGGCAGGTCCAGCAGCTCGTGGGTGCCGGGACGATACAGGCCGAGCGCGGCGCGTCCGGCGCCGCGCGGCAGCGCCACCGCGAACTTGACCCGCGTGCGGTAGCCGACGGTCGAGGGGGCGGGGAGACAGTCGCGAACCGGCAGGTCGCGCTGCGACGGGAAGCGCGCCAGCGCCCCGCGCACGCGGTCCCGCTTGCGCTCGAGCTGCTCCTCGTACGGCAGTTCCAGCAGCGCGCAGCCGCCGCACGGAGGACGATGGGGGCACTCGCTCGGCGGAGGCGGCATCGTGGGTCCGGGTCATACCGCGTCCCGGCGGTGGCGTCCAACGGGGTGGGCCGACGGCCCGGCGCCGGCTACTCGAGCTCCACGCGGACCAGCGCCAGCTCGGTGCCGAACCAGCCGACGCCCGTCGGCCGCGAGTGGGTCACGTAGAGCACCTTGCCGTCCTGCTCGGAGTACTCGGCATGCGGCAGCGCGTCGTAGACCCAGCCCTCGTCGGTCCGCCGGTCGGCGGTGAACAGTCGCAGGGGGTCGGACCACGGTCCGGTGAGCGCCGGCGCGGTGTGCAGCACGACGTCGTTGTCGAGCGGCGCCGAGTGGACGGCGCACCAGCGCTCGAGGTGACGGTTGAAGAACACCCCGACGATCGGAGCGCCCTGCAAAACGGGTCGCGCAGCGTGGAGCGACGGCGACCAGGTTCCGCCGTCCCAGTAGCGCCAGGCCGCGCGGTCGAGCACGGCGGCGGCGGGCACGCGGGCCACGGTGCAGGGGAAGTCGAAGCCGTCCTGCCGGCAGCCGAAGACGTGCAGGTCGTCGCCGTCGAGCACCGCGGCGGTGCCGTAGCCCGGCTCGTCCTCGCCGAACAGCAGGGTCGGGTGGGTCGTTCCCGGGGCGACGACCGGCCGCACCGGCTCCTCGTCGAAGGCGTCCCAGGTCGCGACGCCCGAGCCGACGCCGCGGAAGTTCATCTCGCCCGGCTCGGCGTAGATCAGGTCGTAGAACACCAGGGCCCGGTCGCGCGGCTCGTCGAAGACCAGGGCGGTCGGCCAGACGGCCCAGCGTGCGCCGCAGGGCGTCTCGGCGCAGGGGTCGCCGGCGTGGGCGTCGTTGAACGCCTGCTCGTCCGCCGTCGGCGGCAGGAGGTACGCCGGCGCGCCCGCCGCGTCGGGACGCTCGACGAACGACCCGATGCCGTCGCCGGCGTCGAGGTCCGCCGTGTACGACCAGGAGTTGTGATGCCAGCTGCTGCCGGCGGCGTCGGGAGCGCTCAGCACGGTGTCGCCGAAGACCCAGATCGACCGGCCCCAGGCCAGCGCGCTCTCCCCGCCGTCGCGCCCCTGGATCGTCGCCGCCTGCTCCAGCACGCCGAGTTCCCGGGCGCCGACCACGCGCGCCTCCGCCGGGCGGCTCTCCGCGCAGGCGGAGCCGACCAGCAGCAGGGGCGCCAGCGCCAGCAGGCCCACCCGCCCCGTTCCGGCCCGTCGGTCGCGTCCGGTCATGCGGCGATTGTACCAGGGCCGGTCGAACTCCGGGTGGGGGTACGTCGCGGTGCTCGCGGGCGGCATGCCGCGGGCCGGGCGTGCGGGGGCGGTGCGCCGCCGGTCCGCGGGGCGCTCAGGGCACGAGCCGCGCGGCGAGCTCGTTCTGTCGGCGGACCAGGCGTTCCTCGTCGACCCGCAGCAGCCGGCCGTGCTCGACGACCACCTCGCCGTTGACCACCACCAGCTCCGCCCGGCGGCGGCCGACGCAGAAGGCGAGGGCGGCGAGCGGATCGTGCAGGGCGCCGGCGTAGGCGATGTCGCGCAGGTCGAAGACCGCCAGGTCGGCGGCGAAGCCGGGCTCCAGCCGGCCGACGTCCTCGCGGCACAGCACCTCGGCGCCGCCGCGGGTGGCCAGCCGCAGGGCGAGCCGCGCCGGCATGGCCCGGACGCCGGTGCCGACGCGGTGGACCAGCGTGCACATCCGCAGCTCGGCCAGCAGGTCCGAGGCGTCGTTGGAGGCCGAGCCGTCGACCGCCAGGCCGACGCGCGCGCCGGCGCGCACCAGGTCGGGGATGCGGGCGATCCCCGACCCGAGCCGCAGGTTGGAGGACGGGCAGTGCGCCACGCCGGTGCGCGTGCGCCCCATTTCGGCGACTTCGGCGTCCGAGAGGTGCACCGTGTGGGCGAACCAGACGTCGGGCCCGGTCCAGCCCAGGTCGCGGACGTACTCGAACGGCCGCTTGCCGAACCGCTCCAGGCAGTAGCGCTCCTCGTCGAGCGTCTCGGCGAGGTGCGTGTGGAGCGTGCACCCGTGCCGGCGGGCCAGCACCGCCGTGTCGCGCATCAGCTCGGCCGAGACCGAGAACGGCGAGCACGGCGCGAGGCCGACGCGGCACATCGCGAACCGCGAACGGTCGTGGTGCGCGGCGATGAACCGCTCGCTGTCGCGCAGGATCTCGTCCTCGGCCTGCACCACGTGGTCGGGCGGCAGGCCGCCCTTCGAGGTTCCGACGCTCATCGAGCCGCGGGTGGGGTGGAAGCGGATCCCCAGCTCGCGCGCCGCCGCCACGGTCTCGTCGAGGATCGTGTTCGGTCGACCGTGCGGGAACAGGTAGAAGTGGTCGGCGGCGGTGGTGCAGCCCGACAGCAGCAGCTCGCCCAGGCCGACCAGCGCGCTCGTGCGCACCGCCTCGAGGTCGATGCCGGCCCAGCGCGGATAGAGCGCCACCAGCCACTCGAACAGCGTCGCGTCCTGCACGTCGGGCACGTTGCGGAACAGCGTCTGGTACAGGTGGTGGTGGGTGTTGACGAAGCCGGGGACGACGACCATCCCGGCGGCCTCGAACACCCGCGCGCCGGGGGGCGGCGCGAGGCCGCGGCCCACGGCACGGATCGCGGGGCCGTCGACCAGCACGTCGGCGTCCCGCAGCTCCGTGCCCGTGTCGTCCAACGTGGCGACGGCCAGGGCGCGGCGGATCAGAAGGGCGGTCATCGGTTCCTCCGTCGGCGGGCGGCCTGCACCCCGCCGGCTCCAAGGTAGGCGCTGCCGGCGGTCGCCGCAAGTGGGGACCGCACGCGGGACCGCACGCGGTGGCGCATGGCGGCCGGGCCCGGGCTGCCGTATCCTGCGTGCCGGCGGCCGATCCGCGACGGCACGACGTCTCGCGGCCGGCCGTCGCCGGAGGAGGCCCGACGGCGATGAGCGTCTTCCACGAGCTGGTGGCGCTGCTCGAACGATTCGGTCGGTGCGCCGCGCTGCCGAAGGTCCGCGCGCTGCATCTCCCGCCCGCCGCCGTCGCGGACCCCAGGCACGGCGAGTTCTGCGCCCTCGAGCTCGAGGACGGGTCGCTCGGCCTGGCCTACGTGCTGCTCGACGGCACGCGTGAGGCGCTCGCTGCGGGCGACGTCCTGCAGCGCCTGGCCGGCGCCGACCCGCTGGCACTGGCCCGACGAGGCGCCGCCGCCGCGGGCGTGGACCGGGCGCTCGGCTTCGCC
>CAZMRP010000621.1:0-3662 GCA_964568275.1 uncultured Myxococcales bacterium | reverse complement strand
GACGCACGCTGCTCGACGCCGGCGTGCACGTCGAGCCCTCGGGGGCCCGCGCGGCCGCGGTGGCCGCCGCGCTGCTGGCGGAAGCACGCACGGGAGGTCGGTCATGACGCTGGAGAAGGCGCAGGCCCTGCTGCAGGGGCCGCTGGACGTGCTCCACGCCGGCATCGACGAGGTGATCCGCGGGGCCGAGGCGGCCGGCGTGCCGGTCGAACGGCTCGAGTTCTCCCCGCCCGCGGGCGGCGACCTCGCCCGGATCCACCTGCTGCGCCGGCTCACCGGCGGCCCGCTCGGCGAGGCCGTCGACCGCGCCAACACCGAGGCGCTCGGGCGCGTCCTGGCCAGCCGGCCCCACCTGGTCGGCGTCGGCCTCGCGCGCGACGTCGTGCCGGGCATGGCGGACGGCCTGTTCCTGCACGCCGGACCGCCGATCACCTGGGACCGGATGTCGGGCCCCCTGCGCGGCGCCGTGCTCGGCGGCCTGCTGCTCGAGGGGCTGGCCGGGACCCCCGAGCAGGCCGCGACACTCGCCGCCTCGGGCAGCGTGCGCTTCGAACCGTGCCACCACCACGACGCCGTCGGCCCGATGGCCGGCCTGATCACCCCGTCGATGCCGGTCTGGATCCTCGAGGACCGCGCCGACGGCCCCCGCCGGGGCGCCCGCACCTTCTGCACCCTGAACGAGGGTTTGGGGAAGGTGCTGCGCTACGGCGCCTTCGCGCCGGAGGTGCTGGAACGGCTGCGCTGGATGGCGGCCGAGCTGGCCCCGATGCTCGGCGAGGCGCTGGCGGCGGGCGGGCCGATCGATCTGAAGCTGCTGATGGCGCAGGCGCTGCAGATGGGCGACGAGGGCCACAACCGCAACCGCGCGGGCACCTCGCTGCTGTTCCGCCGGCTCGCCCCGGCGCTGGCGCGCCTGCCCCGGGAGCGCGAGGCGCTGGCCAAGGTGCTGGCGTTCATCGACTCGAACGACCACTTCTTCCTCAACCTGACGATGCCGATGGCCAAGTGCATGCTGCAGGCCGCCGAGGGCGTGCCGCTGTCGTCGATGGTGACGGTGATGGCCCGCAACGGCACCGACTTCGGCCTCCAGCTCGCGGCGCTGCCGGGCCGCTGGTTCACCGGGCCGGCGGAGCCGGTCCGCGGGCTGTACTTCCCCGGCTTCACCGAGCGCGACGCCAACCCCGACATCGGCGACTCGGCGATCACCGAGACCGTCGGCATCGGCGGCTTCGCCATGTCCGCCGCCCCGGCCATCGTGCAGTTCGTCGGCGGCTCGGCCGAGGACGCGCTGGCCGCGACGCGCCGGATGCGCCGCATCACCGTCGGCCCCAACCCCGGCTGGGCCATCCCCGCGCTCGACTTCGCCGGCACCCCCACCGGGATCGACGTCCGGCGGGTCGAGGAGCTGAACCTGCTGCCGACGATCAACACCGGCATCGCCCACAAGGACCCCGGCGTCGGCCAGGTCGGCGCCGGGCTGGTGTCGCCGCCGTGGTCGTGTTTTCATCAGGCTCTGGAGGCGCTCCACGCGCACGCGCGCGAGCGCTTCCCCCAACCGTGAAGGAGGAGCGGATGCTGCCGATCGAGCTGTCGATTCCCCTGGGCATCGGAACCCCGGCCTGGCCGACCTACGAGCCGCTGCAGATGAAGTACTTCAAGCGGCTCGCGCCCAACGGCGCCAACGGCCAGCTGCTGACCCACTCGAACCACGTCGGCACCCACCTGGACGGCGAGATCCACTTCCACACCCCCGGCCGCGACATCGCCGGCCTGCCGCTGGACTACCTGATGCACGAGGGCGTGGTCGTCGACCTCTCGGACGTCGCCGGCGACTACGACGTCTACACCTCCCGGATGATCGAGGACCGGGTGCAGGTGAAGAAGGGCGACATCCTCATCATCCACACCGGCTACCACCACTACGGCTGGGACCAGCCGGCGGCGGACGAGGTGCGCTACATGGTCAAGCACCCCGGACCGGACCGCGAGTTCGCCCTGTGGTGCCGCCGGAAGCAGCTGCGCTGGATCGGCGTCGACTGCGGCTCCGCCGACCACCCGATGAACACCATCATCCGCCAGTGGATGCCGCGCCAGGCCAAGGAGGCCGACGCCCACTTCCAGAAGAAGTACCGCAAGTCGCTCGAGCAGTTCTACGACGACGGCAAGTACCAGCTGATGCACCTCGAGCTGTTCAACCACGGGATCGTCCACGCCGAGTGCCTCGGCGGCGACATCGACCTGCTGCTCAACCGCCGCGCCGTCATCGCCTGCTTCCCCTGGCGGCTGGTCGACGGCGAGTCGTGCATCTCGCGCATCGTGGCCTTCGTCGACGAACGGGAGCACGCGGCGCTGATGAAGAAGAAGGCCAAGGCGCGCAAGACGCGCTTCGGCGACATCGCCGGCGTGCTCAACCCGTGGCTCCACGAGGAGGGCCGCCGGCGTGCACGACGGTAGCGACCCCGCGCCCCCGGACCGCGACCCCCACGACGCCCGGGCCTCCCGTCCGGCGCGCCCGGGCCGCGGTCCCGAGGAGCCCGGGGAGCGCCGCCGGCGCGTCCTGCGCTGGGTCTACTTCCCCTACCAGTGGCTGGTGTTCATGCCGTTCCTCGGGCTCACCACCCTGGTGATGGGCTGCCTCGCCGTCGTCGTCGCCGTCTTCGCCCCGCGCGCCGCGTTCCACTTCGGCACCGTGTGGGCCTGGCTGCTCTGCCGCGTCAACCCGACCTGGGTCACCGTCGCGGGCCGCCCACACGCGGTCCGCGGCCAGTCGTACATCATCCTCAGCAACCACCAGAGCCACTTCGACATCCTGGCGTTCTACGGCCACTGGGGCCGCCAGTTCCGCTGGGTGATCAAGCAGGAGCTGCGCAAGGTCCCGGGACTGGGCTGGTACTGCGCCGCCGGCGGCCACATCTTCATCGACCGCTCGAGCCGCGAACGGTCGATCGAGAGCCTCCGCCGCGCCAAGCCCGTGCTCGACGGCGGCATCTCCGTGATGGTCTTTCCCGAAGGCACCCGCAGCCGCGACGGTCGGCTGCGCGAGTTCAAGAAGGGCGGCTTCATGATGGCCCTCGACCTGGGCCTGCCGATCCTGCCGGTGTCGATCTCCGGCTCCCACAACGTGCTCCCCGGCCGAACGCTCCAGCTGCTTCCCGGCCGCATCCGGATCACGATCCACGAGCCGATCGATGTCGCGAACTACGGCCCGGAGCGGCGGGACGAGCTGATCGCGGACGTCCGGCGGGCGATCGCCTCCGGCCTCACCCCGTGGGAGCGCGGCGAGGAGCCGCCGACATGACGCCGCCCACGCCGAAGGACGCCGACGCCGCCGCCTGGGCCGGGCGGCTCGTCGTCGGCCTCGCGACCTTCTGGGCCTTCGTGCTGGCCCTCGCCGGCTCGTGGCTCGTCGAGCGCGCCGGGTGGCTCGAGGGCGCGGCGTTCACCTGGACGATGCGGATCGCCACCGCCGGCGCCACCGTCGCCGCGTTCCTGCTCGCGCCGCTCCTCGGCCGCCGCGCCGGCGGCCGGGCGCTCGTGCCGCTCGCCGTCACCGCGGGCCTCTCGGTCGCCCTGGCCCTCGCCTTCCTGTTCCTGGTCCTCTCGAACCGCGTCGGCTAGCGGCGCCGCCGGCGCCGGAGGATCGGCGCCGCGAGCGCCCCGAG
>CAZMRP010000620.1:0-3664 GCA_964568275.1 uncultured Myxococcales bacterium | reverse complement strand
GAATCGCGCCGAGGGTTCCTACGGCGCCAGCGGCTCGACGCGCTCGAACGTCGCCTTCATCAGGAAGGCATTGTACGGTCCCCACTGCGACATCACGAAGTACACCACCCGGCCGTAGTCCTCCTGGAGCCGCGGCGAGAGGAAGGCGCCGTACAGGCCCGGGTAGTCGGCGCTCGACACCAGCTCCCACGGCTCGCTCCACGGCCCCGTCAGCTCCGACGCCTCCCGGACCTCGAGGCGGCCCGCGGTCTCGTTGAGGTACGTCATCAGCCATTTGCCGACGTACCAGGTCCATACGACCGACAACTCGCCCACCGGTCCCGGCACCAGTTCCGTCGCCGCGGACTCGACGCCGACCCACGTCCCGTCCGCCCAGTACTCGTAGGCCTCCCGATCCAGCACCGCAGCGGGATCCACGCGCGCCGCCTTCACCCCACCGAAGCGGCCGGCCGGAACGCCCAGGAACCAGCGCTCGATCCCGTCTTCCACCGTCGCCACCTGGACGAAGTTGCTCGTCGCACCCCACTGCACGCCCGAGCGCGCCCAACTCGCGCCGTCGTCGTCCGAAGTCGCGATCTCGGCGAAGTTCACGTCCCAACGCCCCGGGTCGCCCCAGCGGCGCACCGACATGAACCACAGGTACATGCGTTCGCCGTCGCTCCAGCCGCAGGTCGGGATCTTGGTCACCTCGCCCGAACCGTCGTTCGGCGCGTGGTCCCCCTCCACGAGCGCCCGGGCGCGACCGCCCGCGTCCGCGATCCAGCCGCCGAAGGCGACGCCGTCGCGCGGGTCGAGGTCGGTCGACCAGGCCATCACGTTCGAGCGCCAGTCGCCGGAGGTCTCCGGGTGGCCGGGGGCGCCGAAGGTGTCGCCGAACAGGAAGTACAGGCGGTCGTCGCCGTGGACGAACATGCTGCCGAGGTCGGTGCCGTAGACGTTGACGCCGCCGGTGTCGTTGAACGACGGCTGGCCGGTGAGCTGCGCCACCGGCTCGACCGAGACGACGGCGTGGATGCCCTGGCCGAGCCCCATGCAGACGCCGCAGTCGCCGGGGCAGTTGCGGCACTCCTCGGTGCCCGTACACGCACCGTCGCCGCACGAAATCGGCGGGCAGGTGCCGCAGTCCCCCGGGCAGCTCGTGCAGTCGTCGTCGCCGCTGCAGACGCCGTCGCCGCAGATCGGGCACGGCTCGCAATCCCACCCGCAGCTCGAACAGTCCTCGGTCGGGTCGCAGACGCCGTCGCCGCACACCACCGGACAGGCGCCGCAGTCGGCGGCGCAACTGCGACAGTCCTCGGGATTCTCGCACGCCCCGTCCCCGCACACCGGGTCGGGACACACGCCGCAGTCCCAGGGACAGGTCGCACACCCCTCGGTACCGCCGCAGGTCCCGTCCCCGCACACCGGGTCGGGACACGGCGCACAATCCTCGGCGCAGGTGTCGCAGCTCTCGCCGCCGTTGCACACCCCATCGCCGCACCGCGCCGCCGAAGCGTCGTCACCGCACCCGATGAGCAGCAGCACCGCCCACCCGATCACGACCCGGTACCACATCGCTCGCACCTCCCCGCCCACACCTTGTCCGCGCCCTCCGCGCCTCTGCGCCTCCGCGTCTCCCCGCCTCCGCGCTGTCCCCGCCCCACCAAGGAAGTCACTCCCCCTCCGCGCCCTCCGCGCCTCTGCGGTTCATCCCCTCGAACGCCGCCGCCGCGCGCAGCACCAGCGCGTCCGCATCGCGCCGGCCGACGAGTTGCAGCCCGACCGGCAGGCCGTCGACCTCGCCCATCGGCACGGACACCGCGGGCTGCCCGGTCAGGTTGAACGGGCAGGTGTACCGCAGGTAGGTGTGCGGCTTCGGCGACCCGAACGGCCGCGCCGGCTGCGGCGTCGCCGGCGACACCAGCAGGTCCAGCTCCTCCATCACCGCATCGACCTGGCCGATCAACTCGGCGCGACGTCCGAGCGCCTCCGCGTGGCGTCTCGGCGGCTGCGCCAGGCCGCGCTCGAGGTCCGCGCGCAGCTCCGGGGAGAAGCCCTCGGGCCGCACCCGGAACCGCTCCGCGTGGCAGCGCGCCAGCTCCGGCGCGTAGATCGCGGACATCACCCCGAGCGCCCCGGACAGCAGCGGCACCTCGGTCTCGAGCGGCGCCACGGACCAGCCGAGCCGCTCGAGCACCCGCAGCGCCTCGCGGAACCGCTCGGCCACGCCGGACTCCGGCTCGAGACCGAACTCGAGGACGCCGACGCGCAGCCCGCCGGGAGGCACGGCCCACGCCTCGGCCGGCACCGCCACCGCGCCCGCCGTCAGCACCGCCGTCAGCTCCGCGGCGTCGCGCGCCGTGCGCGCCAGCACGCCGACGTGGTCGAGCGTCGCCGACAGCGGCACGACGCCCGTGGTCGGCACCGCCAGCAGCGTCGGCTTGAAGCCGACCACGCCGCACAGCGAGGCGGGGATGCGGACCGAGCCGCCGGTGTCGGTGCCGAGCGCCGCGGGGACGATCCCGGCGGCCACCGCCGCCGCCGAGCCGCCGCTCGACCCCCCCGGATGGAAGCCCCGGCGGTGCGGGTTGTGGACGGGGCCGTAGTACGCATTCTCCGAAGTCACGCCGTCGGCCAGCTCGTGCATGTTGGTGCGGCCGAGCACGATCGCGCCGGCCTCGCGCAGGCGGGCCACGACCGTCGCATCGCGGTCGGGAATGCGGTCGCGATACGCGGCGCAGCCGGCCGAGCAGATCGTCCCGGCCTCGTCGATGTTGTCCTTGACCGCCACCGGGACGCCGCCGAGCGGGCCCGGGTCGGTTCCGGCGCGCCGCGCCGCGTCGACCCGCTCGGCCTCCTCCGCCGCCCGGTACGTGTGCAGCGAAATGAAGGCGTTGAGCCACGACGACTCCCGCGCGACATCGAGCGCCGCGGACACCGCCTGGGCGGCCCGCAGGCTCCCGCCCCGCAACGCGGCGACCGTCCCGGCCAACGTGGGTACCGCCCCTGCCACGTCCGACATCCTAGCGCGGTTCATCGACCGCGACCACGAACACGACCACGTTGGCAGGGCGGGGTCCATCTGCTAGGAAGGGGTGGTTGTCCGTGGAAGGAGCCGTGGAATGAGCGCACAACCTTTCGAATTCCGGACGGCGCGCCGCGTGGCCGAGGCGACCGCGCTGTGGGCCGAGCGGCCCGGCGCGCACTACCTGGCCGGCGGCACCGACCTGCTGATCCAGATGCGCCTCGGCCGCCGTGCCCCGAGCCGGCTGGTCGACGTCAAGCGCGTCCCCGAGCTGTCCGCGATCCGCCGCCGGGACGACGGCGCACTGTCGCTCGGCGCCTGCGTGCCGCTGGCCGCCATCGCCGCGCACGCGGAGGTCCGGGAACACTACCCGCTGCTGGCCGAGTGCTGCCTCGCGGTCGGGTCGTACCCGCTGCGCAACCGCGCGACGATGGCCGGCAACGTCTGCAACGCCTCGCCCGCCGCCGACACCGCCGCCGCCCTCCTGGCCCTCGGGGCCGAGGTCGACGCGACCGCGGCCGGGAAGAAACTCTCGCTGCCGATCGCCGGCTTCTCCCAGGGGCCCGGCAAGACCGCGCTGCCCGCCGGCGCGCTGGTCACCGCGATCGTGCTCCCCGCAAAGGCCGCCGGCTGCCGCGGCTCGTTCCACCGCCTCTCGCG
>CAZMRP010000619.1:0-3665 GCA_964568275.1 uncultured Myxococcales bacterium | reverse complement strand
TCCAGCGCCCGCTCCAGCGCGTGCTCCAGCGCGTCGCCCAGCGGCTGTTCCGCCGCCTCGCGGCGGTCCGCGAGCGTCCCGCCCAGCTCCCACGCCTCGGCCGTCGCCGTCCACGGCAGGTAGTCGTCCAGGAACGCGTCGAGTCGTTCGGGGTGTTCGGCCAGCTCCCGCAGCTCCGGGTCCACCGCGCCGTTCCACCAGTCGCGCAGCAGCCGGTCGAGCGCCGCGGCGTCCTCGTCCGCGGCCCCGGCCGGCGGGTCGGAGAGCTGTCGTTCGACGATCCGGTCGACCAGCTCCACCGCGCGGGCGTAGGTCTGGGCCTCCCACCCCTCGGGCATCCGGTCGCGCTCCGCCGCCGCGTCCTCGTCGGTCTCGCTTCCGACGGCGTAGCCGGAGAAGTGGACGATCCGCAGTGCGCGACGCCCGTCGGCGCCGCTCCACGGCATGCGGTGCACGTTGCGGCCCGCGGCGTTCCAGGCCACGGCCCTCGGCCGACCCGCCGCCGTGCCGGCCGTCGCGGGACCCTCGACCGTCAGCGTCGCCGCGTGGAACAGCAGCAGCCCTTCGGGTTCGAGCTGCACGCCGGCCACGGCGCCGCCCGACAGCGGGAGCCCTTCGGCCTCGGTCAGCGGCGTGAGCGTGATCCGCACCGGCGCGATCAACGCACCGGCCGGCACGGTCAGCGTGAACCTCGTCCCGTCGTCCGCCTCCGCCGCCACGGTGCCGCCTTCCGGCGCCACGCGCGCGGTCACGGCGCGTCCCGGGTCGAGGGTCAGGCGTGCCTCGAGCGGCCTCGCCGGGGCGAGCTGCGCGGGCGGCTCGGCCGGCTCGGTCGGTCCGCCGCCGTCCGTACCGACGGTTGCCGCTCCGTCGGTGCTTCCCGTCGTTGCGCTCGTGGACGCAGCGACGTCTTCCTTCGGGGCCTGCTCGTCGCGTGCGAAGGGCGAGGTCGAACCCGCCCGCGGTGCGCCCGTCGGCGGCTCGTCCTTCCCCTTGCCGCGGCACGCGGCTCCCGCCAGGCACGCCAGCACCACCACGGTCCACCGGACCACCCGCACGCTCCCGTTTCGCATGCCGGCATCCTGCCCCAACCGCCCGCCTCCTGCCAACGGGGCCTCGCCGCCCCGTTCGCGTTCACCAGTCTCGTGGTCGTGGTCGTGGTCGCGCTCGCCCCATTCGTCCCTTGTGCCCCGCGACCCGGGTCGTTATGCTGGCACCGTCGAGGGCCGGAGGGGGTGGGGATGGTCGGCGAGGTGCGGAAGATCGCTTCGATCAGCGAGGGCGTGACGTTGCGCTGGCTGGGGGTCTCGTCGTTCGAGATCTCCCACGCCGGCCGCGTGCTGCTCCTCGACCCGTTCCCGTCGCGCCCCCCGGACGCGCGCCCGGAAGCGCCCGCCGGCCTGCGGCGTCCCGAACACGCCGACGCGATCCTGGTGACCCACGGCCACTGGGACCACTACGGCGACGTCCCGGCGCTCGCCGAACGGCTCGGGGCCGCGGTCTACCTGCCCGCGGACCTGCACGCGCAGCAGGCGCTGCTGCTGCGGCTGCGCGGGCGCAACGAGGAGGAGGCGCGCTGGCGTCCCTGGTCCCGCAGCATGCGCGTGGAGCTGGGCGGGCTGGTCGTCGAGTCGTACGCGGTGCACCGCGAGGAACGGGAGCGTTCGTGGCTGCGCCGGCTGGCGACCCAGGGTCTGCAGGCCCGGCTCACGCCGCGCGCGCTGCTCCACGCGCTGCAGGTCGTGACCTTGCACCCGTGGGCCGACAGCGTGGCGCTGCACGTGACCCACGCCGCCACCGGCAGCTCGATCTTCTTCCTCGGCGGCCTGACGCGGCAGGTGCAGGGGCTGCCCGACCCGCCGCCGAGCGTCGACGTGCTGGCGCTGCCGCTGACGCAGCACTCGGACTGGTGGCTCGACGACGCGGTGGGGCTGGTGCTGCTGCTGCGGCCGCGGGTCGTGCTCGTCCATCACCACGACGACTGGCTGCCGCCGCTGACGAAGCCCGCGGACGTCGCCGCCTTCCGGCGCACGGTGGAGGAGCGCGCCGGGGTGCCGGTGTTCGAGCCGCAGCTCGGCGTCCCGTTCACGCTCGAGGAACTGCTCGGCGTCGCCAAGCGCAACAGCCGTCAGCCCACCTCGCCCGGCCGCCGCCGCGCCGGCCGCGGCTGAGCGGCGTTCGCCGATTCGTTGCCGATACGTCGCGCTTGACAGCACCCCGTCCGGCGGTGTGCGCTGCGGGCGGCGGGAAGGAGCGCGACATGCCGTCGTTGGTCGTGGTCGGGACGCAGTGGGGCGACGAGGGGAAGGGGAAGGTCGTCGACCTCCTCACCGAGTTCGCGGACGTCGTCGTCCGCTACCAGGGCGGCGACAACGCCGGCCATACCGTGATCGTCGGCGACGACAAGATCGTGCTGCACCTGCTGCCGTCGGGCGCCCTGCGGCCGAACTGCCGCTGCCTGCTCGGCCAGGGGATGGTCGTCCGCCCCGCCAAGCTGCTCGAGGAAATCGACGCGCTGGCCGCCCGCGGCACCACCCTCGACCCCGGCCGGCTGCTGGTCTCCGCCCGCGCCCACGTCGTCCTTCCGCTGCACCTGGCGGCCGACGAGGCCGAGGAGCGGCGGCGCGGGGCCCAGGGCATCGGCACCACCCGCCGCGGCATCGGCCCGTGCTACGAGGACAAGGCGGCGCGGCGCGGCGTGCGCTTCGCCGACCTCGCCGATCCGGCCCGCCTGCGGGCGCTGGTCGAGGATGCGACCGCCGCTCGCGGGCTGCTGCTCGAGCGCCAGGGGGTCGCGGTCCCCGACCCGGCCGAGACCTGCGAGCAGCTCGCCGCCGCCTGGCAACGCCTCGCCCCGTTCGTCGGCGACGTGTCGCTCGACGTGCACGAGGAACTGCAGCGCGGGCGCCACGTGCTGTTCGAGGGCGCGCAAGGCACGCTGCTCGACATCGACCAGGGCACCTACCCGTTCGTCACCTCGTCGACCACCGTCGCCGCCGGCGCCTGCGCCGGCGCCGGCGTGGCTCCCTCCGCCATCGACGGCGTGGTCGGCGTGTGCAAGGCCTACACCACCCGCGTGGGCAACGGCCCGTTCCCCACGGAGGCGGAGCCCGAGCTGGCCCAGCGGCTGCGCGAGGCGGGCGGCGAGTTCGGCCCGACCACCGGCCGGCCCCGGCGCTGCGGCTGGTTCGACGCCGCCGCGCTCAGCCCAGGCTTGCGCGTCAACGGCCTCAACTCCCTGGCCCTGACCAAGCTCGACGTCATCGCCGCCTTCGGCCCCGAGCTCCAGGTCTGCGTCGGCTACGACGTCGACGGCAAGGTCGAACCCGAGATCCCGCTCGACCGCCTCGACCGCGCCAAGCCGGTCTACGAGACGGTCAAGGGGATCACCGAGCCGCTGCGCGACGTGCGTTCGCCCGACGACCTGCCCGCCTCGGCCCGTCGCTACCTCTCGCTGGTCGAGAAGTGGGTCGGCGTCCCGGTGTCGATCCTGTCCGTGGGCGCGCGTCGGGCGGAGACGCTGGTGTTCGACAATCCGTTCCGCTCGCGCCGCCGGACCACCGGCGGCCGCGGCGCCGTCGCCCGCGGGTCGAGGTCGGGCGGCCGCGGATGACCGACGCGGTCCCGGCCGGCGCGCTGGCGATCCTCGCGGCGCTCGGCCTGCT
>CAZMRP010000618.1:0-3672 GCA_964568275.1 uncultured Myxococcales bacterium | reverse complement strand
CCGGCCCCTCCCACCGTGCCGGCCTGGCTGCTCGTCGGGCTCGCGCTGGTGCTGGTGGCCGCGCACCTCGCCGGTGCCGCCGCGGGCCGGCGGATCGGCCGCGCGCTGGCCGTGCTGGCCGATACCATCGCGCGGGCCGACGCGGCCCCGGGACGGGTCGTCCCGCCGGAGCGACGAAGCTCCGTTCGGGAGATCGAGCGGCTGCAGGCCGCGGTGGCCGACCTCGCCGGTCGGCTGGCCGAGATGCGCCGGGACGAGGAGCGAGCGCTGCACGTGTTGCAGGAGGCCTACCGGGTGCGGACCCAGTTCCTGGCCTCGGTCAGCCACGACCTCAAGGGACCGCTGAACGCGATCCTCGGCTTCTCCGAGCTGCTGCTGCGCGGGGTCGAGGGACCGCTTTCCCCGGCGCAGCGCGAGGACGTGCTGCTGGTCCATCGCTCGGGGGAGGAACTGCTGACGATCATCAACAACATCCTCGATTCGGCCAAGCTCGAGGCGGGGCGGATCGAACTGCACCGCGAGTGGACGCCGTCGGCGGAACTGATCTCGGACGCCGCCGCGCACGCCCGGGGGCTGGTCGGTCGGAAGAACCTCCTCGTCGAGGTGCAGACGCAGGCCGGACTGCCGCCCTTGCACGTCGACCCGCACCGGCTGCAGCAGGTGCTCCGAGCCCTCGTCTCCAACGCGGTCAAGTTCAGCGAGCAGGGGACCGTGAAGCTGCGGGCGTGGGTCGAGCGGCAGTCCGACGGCACCCGCGTGTTCCGGTTCGACGTGACCGACGAGGGTCCGGGCATCTCCGACGAGGACCGCAGCCGGATCTTCCAGGCGTTCGAGCTGCTCGATAGCTCGGTTCAGCGGGCGGCCGGCGGGACCGGGCTCGGGCTGTTCATTGCCAAGGAGCTGCTCGAGCTGCACGGCGGGCGCCTGTGGTTCGACAGCGTCCTGGGCCGGGGCTCGACCTTCTCGCTGGCGCTGCCGCTGCCGAAGGAGGAAGCCGGCGGCTCGGTTCAGGAACGATCGGGACGCCGGTCGTCGGGCGGACGGCCGGGCGCTTGACCGATGGGCGCGAGAGGCTAGGGTAGGGAGACGGGCGGACCCGCGTGGAAGTGCCCGGGTGCGGAGGATGAGCGATGGTTCGACCGGCGACGGCGGTGTGGTGGCTCCTGGTGCTCGGGTCGTTCGCACCGGCCTGCGGTGATTCCGGCGGCGCGGGGGACGCAGGGGACGGCGCGGACGTCGATCCGGCCGACGCGGCCGACGGGGACGGCGCGGACGCCGAGACGCTCCCCGACGTGTCGCCGGAGGTCGAGCCGGACGACGGCGCCGGGGAGGCCGAGGCATCGCCGGACGGCGCCGATGCCGATGCCGACGCCGAGATCCCGGCCTGCGTGCTGACCGGGGAGCGCTGCTTCTCGTTCGCGCAGGTGACCGACCTGCACCTCGGCGAACTGGTCGACGACTACGGCACGCCGGGCTGGGACGACGCCGACGGAGCGGAGGACTCGCGGACGGCGACGCTGCGCTTCGCCGTGAGCAAGATCAACATGGCCGCCGAGGAGTACGACATCCGCTTCGTGGCGGCGACGGGCGACTACGCGGACAGCGGGGAACGGTCCGAGATGCTGAAGGCCCGGGACATCCTGGACCAGCTCAACGTACCCTATCTCCCGGTGATCGGAAATCACGACATGTGGCCCCACGCGGGCGGCGTGGAGGCCCCCGACCCGCTCGGGGACCGGATCTTCGAGGAGGTCTTCGCCGACCAGTTCGCGCTGCTCGCGGCGCTGTTCGACGGGTTCACCAAGGCGCCGACGCCGTCATACAACCCGGAGTGCTCCTGCACCTCCCACTTCCAGAACTACGGCTTCGACTACGAAGGCTTCCACTTCGTCGTGCTGGACATGGTGACGCGCGACCATGCCCTGCTCGGCTACCTCGGGGTGACGGCCGAGTCGGAGCTGTTCGACTTCCCGGGCGGGACCTGGCCGTGGCTGCAGGCGCATCTGGCGGCCACGGCGATGCCGGAGGCGCGCAACACGTTCGTGTTCCTGCACCATCCGCCGGTCGTGACGACCCTGGGGTTTCTCGATTGCCTGAGCTCCGCCGAGGTCGACCGCCTCGACGCCCTGCTGCGGAGCGACGGGATCCGCGGCGCGGTGTGGGGCTTCTTCGCGGGGCACCATCACGTGGAGTACGTGCTGTCGGAGTACGACGACCAGCACGTGGTCGTGATGGAGGCGACGAAGGAAGACGCCGCGGCGCGGGTGGTCCAGCTGTTCGGCGACGGTCGGGTCGAGTACGGGACGATCCTGTAGACGCGTCGGGCTTGACCCGCCGCGGGCGGCCGCCGTATGGAGGGACATGCCGCTGGACGTCAAGCTGCGCCGGGAACTGGAAGCCGTGGTGGGGAAGGCCTGGGTCTCCGCCGACCCCGCCGACCAGCTCGCGTACTCGCGTGACCTGTGGCCGAAGTCGCTGCTGTGGCTGCGGGCGGGCCGGCACACCGCGCATCCGCCGCAAGCGGTGGTCTGGCCGGGGTCGGTGGCCGAGGTGCAGGCCGTGGTTCGGCTGCTGGCCCGGCACGGCGTGCCGCTGATCCCGTTCGGTGCGGGCTCGGGCGTCTGCGGCGGCACGCTGCCGCTGCGGGGCGACGTCGTGGTCGACGTCAAGCGCCTGGCGCGCCTGCGGAGCGTCGACCCGGAGCGCCGGCTGGCCGACGTCGAGGCCGGGGTGCTCGGGGAGGATCTGGAGCAGGCCCTGCTGCAGCACGGCTTCACCTGCGGGCACTTCCCGTCATCGATGTACTGCTCCAGCGTCGGCGGCTGGCTGGCGACGCGTGGCGCGGGGCAGATGTCGACGCTGTACGGCAAGATCGAGGACCTGGTGTCGGAGCTGGGCATCGTCACCGGCGACGGCGCGTACCACGTGGTGCCCGGTCGGCCCGGTCGCGGGCGCGGCCCGGGGTTCTGCCAGCTGTTGGTGGGCAGCGAGGGGTCGTTCGGCATCGTGACCGACGCGCGGCTGCGGCTGCACCCGGCGGCGGAAGCGCGACGGTTCCGTGCGCTGCGCTTCTCGAGCCTCAAGCACGGTATCGACGCCGTGCGCCGCCTGCTGCAGGCCGGGCTGCGACCGGCGGTGGTGCGGCTGTACGACGCGATCGACAGCGTGATTCTGCGGATGGGCGCGGTGGAGGGCGATGCGGCTCCGGTCGGGTCCGTCGCCGCACGGTTGCGGGCCGCCGGCAAGACGCTGGTCCACGAGCTCAAGCAGCGGGCCACGCGCGAGCTGCTCGAGCACCCCGCCTACCCGAACACGGCGCTCGACCGTCTTCCCGACGTGCTGCTTGGCGGCTGCGTGCTGGTGCTGGTGTTCGAAGGACGGGCCGGGCTGGCCGAGGCGGAGGAGCGGCTGTCGCTCGACCTGCTGGCCGATACCGCGACCGACCTCGGCGAGGCGCTGGCGCGGCGGTGGTACGACCACCGCTACGCGATTTCGTACCGCCAGTCCGGCGTGTTCGATGCCGGCGGGTTCACCGACACGATGGAGGTGGCGGCGACCTGGGATCGGCTGTTCGCCGTCTATGCGGCGGTGCGGCGCGCGCTCCGTCACAAGGTGCTGGTGCTGGCGCACTTCTCCCACGCCTATCACGAAGGCTGCTCGATCTACTTCACC
>CAZMRP010000617.1:0-3676 GCA_964568275.1 uncultured Myxococcales bacterium | reverse complement strand
CCGTCGAGGCCCCGGAGCCGGCACCGACCGCCACGCCGACCGAGCCGCCGGCAACGACGCCCTCCACGGAACCGTGCACTGCGGAACCGGCCGCCGCGGCCGTTCAGGACAGCTCGAACACCAGCTCGCCGCCCACCACGGTCGCCACGGCCCTCCCCGGAACCTCGTAGCCGCCGAACGGGGTGTTGCGCCCGAGCGAGACGAACGTCGCGGGATCGATGCGATAGGGCCGTTCGGGGTCGATCAGCGTCAGGTCCGCGGGGTCGCCGACGGCCAGGCGCCCGCCGGGCACGCGCAGCACGCGGGCCGGCGCCGTGCTCAGCGCCTCGACCAGCCGCAGCGGCGTCAGCACGCGCTCGCGCACCAGCTTCAACCCCAGCGGCAGCGCCGTCTCGAGCCCGACGATGCCGAAGGCGGCCCGGTCGAACTCGATCTTCTTCTCCAGCACCGAGTGCGGGGCGTGGTCGGTGGCGATGCAGTCGAGCGTCCCGTCGCGCAGGGCATCGCGCAGCACCGCGCGGTCCTGCTCCTCGCGCAGCGGCGGATTGACCTTGGCGTCGGTGTCGTAGCTCTCGAGCGCCTCGTCGGTCAGCCACAGGTGGTGCGGCGTGACCTCGGCGGTGACCCGCATCCCCTTGGCCTTCGCCGCCCGGATCAGCTCCACCGTCCCGGCGCTCGAGACGTGCTGCACGTGATAGCGGGCGTCGACGTAGCCGGCCAGCAGCAGGTCGCGCGCGACGATCGCCTCCTCGGCCACCCGCGGCCAGCCGCGCAGGCCGAGCCGGGTCGCCCGCACCCCCTCGTGGGCCAGCGCGTCCACCGTCAGCCGCGGCTCCTGCGCGTGCTGCAACAACAGCGCGTCGAAGGACCGCGCGTACTCCAGCGCCCGGCGGAACAGCCCGGCGTCGGCCAGGCAGGCGCCGTCGTCCGAGAAGCCGACCGCACCCGCCTCGAGCAGCTCGCCGAACTCGGTCAAGTGCTTCCCCTCGCGGCCGACGGTGATCGCCGCCACCGGGTAGACCCGCGCGCCGCGCACCCGCCCCGCCTGCCGCAGGATCCGCTCGGTCACGCTCCGCTCGTCGTTCGCCGGCCTGGTGTTCGGCATCGCGGCCACGGCCGTGAAGCCGCCCGCCGCCGCCGCCCGCAGCCCGCTGTCGATCGTCTCCTTGTACTCCTCGCCGGGCTCGCGCAGGTGCGCGTGCAGATCGATCAGGCCCGGGACGACCCAGCGCCCCTTGGCCTCCAGCACCCGCTCCGGCTTGAGCGACCGGTCGAGCCGGCCGGGCGGAGCGTCCGCCACCACCTGACCGTCCGCCAGGAACAGATCGCGCGGCTCGTCCATTCCGCGCGCGGGGTCGATCAACCGACCGTTGCGCACCTCGATCCGCATCGCCCGCCTCCGACCGACAACCACCGCGGCCGCCCGCCGCACGCACGGCGAGGTCGCACGGGGCGAGGCGGAGAATACCAGGGAAGCGGGGAGAGGGAAGAGGGAAGAGGGAAGAGGGGTCAGGCCTCGGGGTCGGTGCAGAAACCGCCGACGCACTCGCATCCCACGCCGCACTCGGCGTCGCTGCGGCAGGGCAGCTTGCAGACCGCGTCGATGCACAGGTAGTGCTCGGGACACTCGGCGTTCGACGTGCACTGCGGCGGCGGCGGCGGCGGACCGTCGGTGGTCCCGTCCGGAACGTCGGTGCCCGCATCCTCGGCCGGCGCCACGCACTCGTGCAGGTCGATGTCGCAGACCTCGCCCGCCGGGCAGTCGATGTCGGCGCAGCAGTTGTTCCCGCCGGTGGGCAGGCAGCAGCGCGACGGCGAGCAGTACTCGTCGCCGGTGCAGACCGCCGCGTCGCCGCAGTAGCCGGGCCGCATCCCCGGACGGTCGATCGTCCCGGGCACCAGGCACAGCCCCTCGACGCACTGCAGCCCGATCGGGCAGTCGGCGTCCTCCGTGCACTGCGCCACGCAGTAGCCGTCGTCGGTGCAGAACGGCCGGTCGGGCGGGCACTCCCAGTCGCCGTGCGCACACTCGGCGACCGGCGGCGGGTCCACCGGACGACAGCCGTAGCTGTCGCACCAGAAGCACCCCGTCTCGTCGCAGTAGTAGTCCTCGTTGCAGCCCGAACAGCCGCCTCCGAGCACCACGCCCAGTGCGAGCGAACCCAGAACGACGAGCCTGATGTGCGACATTGAGCACCTCCTCACGAACAACGGCCGAAGCTCATTCTAGCAGCCGTCGTGCCAGCCGCAAGAAGGAATCATCGCCCCGGAATCAAACGCGATTCCGAACCACGGTTGGGGCAACGACCGGGGGTTGTGAACCGATGGACACAGCCGGTGTGTCCATCTGGGCGCCGCCCGGGTCACGGGGACGCTGCGGGCTCGGTCGCCGCCGCGGGCTCGGTCGCCCCGCCGGGAGCGGCCTCGATCCGCGGGAAGAGGAAGACCTCGACCCGGACCGCGCCGGCCCGCGCCAGCCCGGCCACCGGCGGGTCCTGCTTGGTGAAGCCGAGGCCGACGGCACGGATGCGCGCGGCCCGGTCGATGCTCTCGGCCGTCGATCCTTCGGCCGGGCTCCCGGTCGGCCCGTCCGCAGCGCCGACCGCGACGACCCACGGCTCCTCGACGCCGGCCAACTCGGCCGCCAGTTTGCGCGCCAGCAGCGCGGTCCGTGCCGTGCAGTCCTCCCCGCAGTCGGGGTCGAGCGAGCGGACGGAGACGAGGCACAGCAGCGTCTCGTCGGCGGTCCACTTCGTCCGCAGGTCGCGCAGCGCCGTCGCCAGCGGCTCGGGGAAGGCGACCTCGATCTCGGCGCCCTTGGCGTCGAGCGTGAGCACGACGCCGCGGGGGTCGAGACCGACGTGGAACGGCGGGTCGAAGCCGGTCCGGTAGTTCGCCACCAGCGCCTCGACCCGCGCCCGCAGCGCCTCGGGGCCGCCGGTCTCGTCGAGCGACAGCATGCGGAACCGCAGCTCGTCGGCCTGCGCCAGCGCGTAGTCGACCAGCGGCCGCTCGATGCGCCACGGTGAGGTATCGATCGCCTCGAGCGCCGTCTCGATCGCGTCCCGCGCCATCCGCTCGGCCTCGGGGTAGACGGCCGCGACGCCGAGCATCCGGGCGACCTCGAGGGTCCGACGGGCGTCGGCGGCGTCGGCGTGGGCCTGGAGGCGCCAGTTGCGCTCCCACACGGCCCGCTCGGCCTCGGCCAGCCGCCCGGCCCGCAGCGCCTCTTCCTCGACGGCCCGGGCGCGCTCCTGCGCCACCGCCTCGCGCGACTCGCGATAGGCCCACAGTCGCGCGAGCCGCTGCTCGAGCACCAGGCGACGGTCCTCGATCTCGCGGTACGTCGCCTCGGCTTCCGCCAGCGTCGCCTCGGACTCGGCCCGCCGCTCGCGGGCCAGCTCCTGACGCGCCAGCGCCACGGCCAGCCGCACCTGGACCTGGGCCAGACGCGACAACCGCGCCGAGCGCTCCAGCTCGCCGTCCTCCCAGGCCAGCTCGGCCTCGCCCTGCAACGCGCGCGCCTCGGCCACGGCGTCCGGCGCGCGGGGCGCGGCCTGCGCCACCACGTCGCTGGACAGCATCAGCGACAGGTCGTCGAGCTCCTGCGGCCGGGGCGGCGGCGGACATCCCAGCAGGGCCGCGGCGCCGGCGAGCAGCGCCAGGCGGGCGAACC
>CAZMRP010000616.1:0-3695 GCA_964568275.1 uncultured Myxococcales bacterium | reverse complement strand
ACGGGGTCGGCCACGGGGTCGGTCACCGTCGGGTCGGTCGGCGTCGTGTCCTGTTCCTGCGCCGGTCCGCATCCAAGAGCCGCAACCAGCACCACCATCCACGTCCACTTCGTCATTGTTGCTCCTCCTCTTTCGCTTCGCGACGGCCCAGGCCGCCGCAACGGGCCCCTATTGCTCACTTTCGGGCCCGAAGGTCAAGTCCCTGGATTGGGGACGTCGCGCTCGGGGCTCCGGCCAGCGGCCCCGGCGGACGCGGAATTCCCCGGGAACGGATGGGCTTGTGCGCCCGCGGGGGGGCGTGTTACACGAGCAGGCATGACGCTGGTGTTCGGCGTGTGTCTGGCGGTCGGGGCGGTCACCGTCCTGTTCTCGCTGTTCGCCGGCGGCGACTCCGACGCGGACGCGCACGGCGGCGCGGAGGGGGGCGGGGACGCGGACGCGCAGGCGGACGCGCAGGCGGACGCGCATCACCACGTCGAGGCGCAGGCGGGGGGCGATTTCTGGCTGCTGTTCCTGTCGATGCGCTTCTGGGTCTTCTTCCTGACGTTCTTCGGGCTGACGGGTCTGCTGCTGGAGCTGGCGGGGGCGAGCGCGCTCGTCGCGGCGCTGATCGCGGCGCCGACGGGGATGGCGCTGGGGGTCGGGGCGGCGTGGGCGTTCAAGCGGCTGCGCGAGCAGACGGTGACCAGCCAGCTGACGCCGGACCAGCTGATCGGGCTGGAGGCGAAGGTGATGCTGCCGGTGAGCGCCGGGACGGCGGGCAAGGTGCGGCTGCAGCTCGGCGGGCAGATCGTGGACCGGGTGGCGCTGCTGGAGGGCCGGGAGGAGCTGGCGCGGGGGGAGCGGGTGCTGGTGATCGCGGTGCGGGGGGAGAAGCTGCTGGTGGCGCGGGCGCCGACGCCCGCGCTGGGGGACGGCCGGAACGGCGACGGCGGTTCGGCGAGTTGAACGCCTCGGGACGGCTTGCGCCGCCGCGGGGCGGCGGCGGGCCGGTCGGGGTGTCGGCGGACGCGCGGCGGAGGTCGCGGGTCGGGAGGAGCGCGAGATGGACCAACTGATCGGATCGGTGGCCGGGGCGATTGCGCCGGCGGCGCTGCAGATCACGGAGCAGCTGGCGATCACCGCGGGCATCGCGGCGGTGGCGACGCTGGTGGGGCTGATGCTGTTCGTGTGGCTGACCAAGCGCTTCCTGATCATCTGCCCGCCGAACAAGCTGCTGGTGCTGTCGGGTCGCCGCCGGGCGACCGAGGATGGCCGCAGCGTGGGCTACCGCGTGATCGGCGGCGGGCGCGCCTGGCGCGTGCCGGTGATCGAGCAGGCGGGGTTCATGGACATGACGACGATCCCGATCGACGTCCGCGTCCAGAACGCCTACTCGAAGAACTCGATTCCGCTCGAGGTGCACGCGATCGCCAACGTCAAGCTGGCGAGCGACCCGCGGATCGTGATGAACGCCGTGGAGCGGTTCCTCGGCCGGGACCGCGGCGAGATCCAGCGCGTGGCCAAGGAGACACTGGAGGGCGCGCTGCGCGGCACGCTGGCGCGGATGACCCCCGAGGAGGTCAACGAGGACCGGCTGAAGTTCGCGGCGGAGATCTCCGACGAGGTCGAGGAGGACCTGGAGAAGCTGGGGCTGCAGGTCGACACGCTGAAGATCCAGAGCGTCTCGGACGAGAAGGAGTACCTGGACTCGATCGGCCGCGTCCGCATCGCCGACGCGATCCGCCGCGCGGAGATCGCCGAGAGCAACGCGCGCAACGACGCCAACAAGGAGGCCGCCGACGCCAAGGCGCTGGGCGACGTGGCGCAGGAGCAGGCGCAGAAGCAGATCCTGCAGAAGCAGAACGAGCTGCGGCGGATCCGCGCCGAGCTCGACGCGCAGTCCGAGTCGGAGGAGAAGAAGGCGGTGGCGGCCGGCGACGCGGCGCGGGCCACCGCCGAGCAGGAGCTGCAGCGCATCCGCTCGCAGCTCGAGCAGATCCGCCTGCAGGCCGACGTGGTGATCCCCTGGGAGGCCAAGAAGTCGCAGCAGGAGTTCGAGGCGCGGGCCGCGGCCGCGCCCATCGCCGAGAACGGCCGCGCCGTCGGCGAGGCGCTCAAGCTGATCGCCGAGACCTGGCGCGCCGCCGGCCCCGACGCCAAGGAGATCTTCCTGATCCAGCAGCTCGACCAGATCCTGATCGACGTGGCCGAACGGCTCAAGCACGTCAGCCTCAACGACGTCCAGGTGCTCGACGCCGGCGACGGCCGCTCGCTGCCCCGCCTGGTCTCCGGCTACCCGGCGATGGTCGCCGCCGTGCTCGACGAGCTGCGGGCCTCGACCGGCGTGGACGTGCCCGCGATCCTCGGCCGCCGCCTGGAGGCCGCCGCCGGCCACGCCCTGCCGCCCGCGGGAGGTGCCCGATGAACCCCCTCGGCAGCGTCGCCTTCGCCGTGCTCGGCTACTGGCAGACGATCGGCATCCTGGCCGGCGTCGGCCTGCTCGCCCTGCTGCTGCTGGTCGGCCTGATCAAGCGGATCCTCAAGATCTGCGAGCCGAACGAGGTGCTGATCTTCTCCGGCGCCCGCCACCGCACCAGCGAGGGCAGGCTGGTCGGCTACCGGACGATCAAGGGCGGCCGCAAGATCCGCATCCCGCTGCTCGAGACCGTCGACCGCATGGACCTGACCAACATGAGCATCGAGGTCGCCGTGCGCGGCGCCTTCTCCAAGGGCGGCATCCCGCTCACCGTGCAGGGCGTGGCCAACGTCAAGATCGCCGGCGAGGAGCCGATGCTCGACAACGCCATCGAACGCCTGCTGGGCAAGCGCCGCGACGACATCATGACCGTGGCCAAGGACACGCTGGAGGGCAACCTGCGCGGCGTGCTGGCCAAGATGACCCCCGAGGAGGTCAACGAGGACAAGATCAAGTTCAGCCAGATGCTGGTCGAGGAGGCCGAACACGACCTGACCAAGCTCGGCCTGATGCTCGACACGCTCAAGATCCAGAACGTCACCGACGACGTCGGCTACCTCGACTCGATCGGCCGCATCAAGACCGCCGAGATCAAGCGCGACGCGCTCGTCGCCGAGGCCCGCGCGCGGGCCGCCTCCACGGTGCGCGACGCCGAGAACCGGCAGGACACCGAGTTGGCCCGCATCGACGCCGAGATCCGCACCACCCGCGCCGAGACCGAGCGGCGCATCGCCGACGCGCTGACCAAGAAGGACGCGATGGTCGCCGAGTCGCGGGGCCAGATCGCCGCCGCGATCGCCAAGGCCGGGGCCGAGATCGAGGTCCAGACGGCGCGCGTCGAGCAGGTCCGCCGCCAGCTCCAGGCCGACGTGATCGCTCCGGCCTCGGCGGCCTGCGCCGGCGCCGAGTCCAAGGCCAAGGGCGAGGCGGCCCGGATCGTCGAGCAGGGCCGCGCCCAGGCCACCGCGCTGTCCGAGACGATCGCCGCCTGGCGCCAGGCCGGCGTCAACGCCCGCGACGTGTTCCTGATGCAGAAGCTCGGCGGCCTCACCCGCACCGTGCTGTCCACCATCGACAACGTCGAGGTCAGCCGGCTGACCCTGCTCGGCGTCGGCGGCGACGGCAAGGACGGCGCGCCGGTCGCCGCGCGCCTGCTCGTCCTCGCCGAGCAGCTCAAGGCGACCCTCGGCATCGATGTCGTCGAGGCGGTCAAGGCCAAGCTCGGCCCCGCCGCCAC
>CAZMRP010000615.1:0-3700 GCA_964568275.1 uncultured Myxococcales bacterium | reverse complement strand
CGGCGCACCGTGCTTCGGTTGTCGATCATGAACACGGCGGTCGCGACGGTGGAGGCGACCTGGCGGCCGCCGGGCGTGCCGCAGCGCCAGCCGCGCCAGGTGAACTTCCGGCCGGCGCCCTGCACGAACGTCGAGATCTGGGTCGACGGCGAGCGGCTCGGCGTGTGGGGCCCGGCGCCGGGCCTGCTGTCGGCGCCGTTGCTGCCGGGCGAGCACCAGTTCCGTTACCGCCCGTTGACGATCAACTGCTACGACGAGACCTGGGTCGAGACGGTTCCGACCGGGGACGGCCCGTTCGTGGTGACCCGACGGCTGCGGCTGCGGCCCGGAACGCTGGTCGTGGACACCGCGGGCGTCGCGGCGCAGGTCGACGTGCGCGGGCGCGCCAGCGGCCGGGCCAACACGCCGATCGAGATCCCGTTCGAGCCGCAGGACGGCATCGCCCCCACGCTGCGGGTCGTGGTGACCTTCCCGGGTCGGCCGCCGCTGACCCGGGACGTGATGGTCCGCGCCGGCGAGACCTCGACGCTGCAGGTGCCGCCGCCGGCGCCGGAGACCGCCGCGGCGGCGGACGCCGGCTGAGCGCCGCCGCGCGGACCGAGCTTGACAGCGGGCCCGCGGCGCGGTTGCATCCTCTCGGAACACCGCGCGATACGACTCGTCGGACCGAGGAGGTGGATGATGAGGAGGACCCTGACCCTGGTCGCCGTGTTCGGCCTGGCCGTGGCCGCCTGCAACGGGAGCAGCGGCAGCACGCAGTCGCCGTATCCGGATTGTGCGATGCCCGACGGGGGCAACTTCACCGGTCGCTGGAACACCAACCTGGGCGACATGGAGCTGTCCCAGGACGGCACCACCGTCGTCGGCTCCTGGAAGGACCTGCCGAACCACAAGACCGGCAACGTCGAGGGCACGGTCCGCGGCTGCCTGCTGTTCTTCAGCTGGACGCAGACCGACGACACGATCCCGGGCATGCCGCGCCTGACCCGCGGCCGGGGCGTGCTGCAGTACGTGGTCGACCCGCCGATGGGCGCCGGCCCGCCGATCCATCGCTTCGAGGGCAGCTGGGGCTACGACAACGACGTCCAGGGCGGCGGCGTGTGGACCGGCCGCAAGCGCCGCGAAGGCGGCGTCTGAGTCCGCGACCGCCCGCTCGGGCGCCCGCGGGCCGCTCCCACACCGCCCGGCTGGGCCTGTGCGAGCTGCTGCTGCTCGCGCTGGCCGCCTGCGGCGCGAAGTCCGGCCTCGAGCTCCCGCCCGACGGGAGCACGGTCCCCGCGCTCCCCGAGTCCTGCAACGGGCTCGACGACGACGGCGACGGCCTCGTCGACGAGGACCTCCCGCCGATGACCTGCGGCGCCGGGGCCTGCCGGAACGAGGTGTGGTGCGAGGACGGCGCCTTCCCGGCCTGCGTGCCGCTGCCGGGCTCGCCCGAGACCTGCAACGGGCTCGACGACGATTGCGACGGGGACGTCGACGAGGGACTCGGCTTCGGACCGCTCGGACCGGCGCGGGAGATTCGCGGGGGCTTCGGCAGCGGCGGCGACTGCTCCACCTGCAACTGGGCCTGGGACACCGCCCTCGCCCCGGTCGGCGACGGCTACCTCGCCCTGTGGCGGCTCGGCATCTCGGGCGGCGACGAGGTCCCGAACCTCTACGGCCGGCCGTTGTCGGCAACGCTCGAGCCGACGGGACCCGTGCGGGTGCTGGCAACCGACGTCGTGCTCGGCATGCGCGTCGTCGCCGCGGACGTCCCGGCGCCGGACACCCTGCTGGAGGGCACGTTGCGCGTCGGCCGGGCGGACCTCGCGGGCTGGGTCCGCGTCGCGCCGGACGGCGCGGTCGCGGTGACGCCCCGCCCGTACGAGCTGCACGACGAGTGCCGCGCGGCCCTGTCCGGCGAGACGGTGTGGACCGCCGAGCGGCTGGTGTCCGTCTGCTGGGCCGAGGATGCGGTCCACGTCGTCTCGACCCGCCGCGACGGCTCCGACGCGCGGCGGGACGCGTACGCCCTGCCGGGCGCCTACGGCGGGAACGTGGCCGTCCACGGCGGGTACGTCGGCATCCGAACCTACGCCGTGCTGGACGGCGGCGCGACCCGCTCGGTCGCCTTCCTGCTGCTCGACGCCCGCGGGGAGGCCGTGTCCGGCCCCCGGACGATCGACGTTCCGTACGCGAGCTGGGCCCGGCTGATCGGGACGCCGGCCGGCTGGCTGCACTGGCATCCGGTGCGCGGTCCGTCGCTCCAGCAGCTGCTCTCGCGCGAGGGCGATCCGCTGACCGCGCCGGCGGAGTTCCCCGACCGGCGGCGGATCGGCGACAACCCGCTGCAGGACGTCCAGGGTGTCGACTCGCGCACCGACCGCGTCTGGAACGTCTGGCAGTCGCCGTGGGGCGAGCCCGACGCGGACCTGCACGTGGAGTTCCTCGACGCGCGCGGGGCCGTCGGGCGCGCGTGGCACGGACCCGTCGGCGACGGCGAGGGGGACTCCGTGCTGGTCGATCCCCGCGCGGTGCTCGACGGCGAACGCGTGCTGCTGCTCTGGCACGGCCTGGCCGAGGACTACGGGGCGAACTCCGTCTACGTCCGGTCGTTCGGCTGCGTGGACTGAGCCGCTCGCGGCGCGGCCCCGGACTCACCCGAATTCGGAGCGGGCGAAGGTCCGGCCGCCGTCGGCGGTCCACAGGGCGAGGCCGGCGTCGCCCACGAGGAAGCCCCGATCCGGATCGGCGAACGCCGCCGCGTTCAGCTCCACCGCGGCACCGCACTCCACGCGCCGCCAGGTCCGCCCCGCATCGTCGGTGCGCAGCAGCGTCCCCGCCAGGCCCAGCGTCCAGGCCCGGCCGTCCGGCAGCGGCACCAGGAAGTTCAGGTCCGCCCGCACGCCCGACTCGCGCCGTTCCCAGTTGCGGGCCCCGTCGGTGGTCCGCAGCAGCAACCCGTCCGGTCCGCACAGCACCCCGACCCGTTCGTCCCAGAACGCGCAGGCCGACACGTCGACGCGCAGCGGTTCGCCGTCGAGCCGATCGCCCAGCGGCACGAAGCTCGCCCCGGCGTCCGGCGTCAGGAAGTGCTGCGTCCCGAGGATCCGGTAGTCCTCGGTCAGCTCCTGGGACAGGGCCCAGCCGCGACCGGTGCCGTCGAGCAGGAACACGCCGTGGGGCGAGAGGCCCTCGACCGCGATCCGCCGCCAGCGGCGTCCGCCGTCGTCGGTCCGCCAGAACGCCTCGCCGGCCCCCACCGCGAACCCGTGCCGGTCGTCGGCGAACACCACCTGCGTCAGCGGAAGGTCCCAGGCCTGATCCCCGAGGTCCGCCACCGCCTCCCACGACAGCCCGCCGTCGTGCGTGGCGAGCAGCACGCCGTCGCCGTCGGTGGTCTCGCCGCAGACGAAGCCGCGGCGGGGCTCGAGGAACCACAGGCCGTACAGCCGGACCGGGTCGGCGAGGCCGCGGCGGTGGAGCACCGGGAGGAACCGCCGGCCCAGGTCGTCGGTGCGCCACAGCGCCACGTCCACCGCCCCGCCGGCCTCGGTCACGAAGGCCGGCCCGTCCGGGAGCAGCTGCGCGTCGGAGAACAGCGGCGAGGTCTCGACCATGCGCCGCTACCGCGTCCCGCGGCGGCGCCGGGCGGCCAGCAGCAGGAGGCCGAGCAGCGGCAGCAGGGACGCGGCGGGCGCGGCCGGGCGACCCGGCACGG
>CAZMRP010000614.1:0-3702 GCA_964568275.1 uncultured Myxococcales bacterium | reverse complement strand
GGGCGCGGAGCCGCCGGCCCCGCTCGCCGAGCGGGTCCGCTCGGCGGCGGCCTGGGCGGCCGGAAGCGCTTGGGGGGTGCCGTGGATGCTCGGCCTCGCCGTCGGCCACCGCGTGCTTCCGTGGCGCTGGATGCGGACGCTCGAGGTGCCGTTCGTCTGGGGCCTGCTGCGCGCCGTCGGGGCGCGGATGCAGTACCATGTCGATCGCGGCGTCGACCCGCGGCGCCCGTACATGTTCGTGCAGAACCACGTCAACCACTTCGACTTCGTCGTGCTGCACAACGCCGTGCCGCACTTCACCCAGGGGATGAACCTGCGCCGGCACTTCCGCTATCCGGTCTACGGCTGGTTCATGCGGGCCCGCGGCACGCTGGCCGTGGACGACGCTCCCGGGCAGTCGGAACGGCTGAAGCGGGAGATGGCCGCCGAGTTGGCCGCGGGGCGCTCGCTGCTCGTCTTCCCCGAGGGTCACCGCACGCGCACCGGGCGCGTCGCACCGCTGCGCAGCGGCGTGTTCCGTCTGGCTCGCGACCTCGGCGTGCCCGTGGTGCCGGTGTCCGTCGTGGGCAGTTTCGGGCTGATGCGCAAGGGCAGCCTCGAGATCCGGCCCGGCGCCGAGATTCACGTGCACGTCTTCGCGCCGCGCCAGACCGCGGGGTTGTCCGACGACGAGCTGCCGGCGCTGGTGGAGGACGTGCGGTGCACGCTCGCCGGCCCGGTCGATGCGTGGTGGGCCGCTCGCGCGGCCGGCGGCTAGGCGCGCGACCCGGGAGCCCTGGTCCGCGTGCGGGCGTAGCGGCGGACGTCCGGGTCGCCGCGCGCCGCGCGTTCCTCGAACGACAGCTGCATCCGGATCATGGCGCGGAACGGCTCCAGCAGCCCTTCGATCCGCGGGTCGTCCCCCTCGAGCGCGTACAGCGCGAGCCGCAGCGCCTCGATCGTCGACACGAAGTCGGGCTGCGGCTGCGAGCGGATCCGGTACTCGCTCGGCGTGGCCGGGTCGAGGCGCACGCGGGGCAGCCCCCGCAGCACCCGGTTCAGCCGCACGACGGTCCGCGACGTGCGCCACGTTCCGTCGACCACCACCAGGGTCCGCGGCACGTCCCGCGGCAGGCTCTCGATCGGCTGCGCGTCCGGACCCGGGTAGAGCAGCACCGCCGGGGCCGCCGGGTCGCCGAGCGCCCGGCCGACGGCGGGGTCGTCGTCGAACCGGACGCCGACGTGCAGCTCCGAGCCCAGCAGCGTCAGGTGCGCCATGCGCGCCGAGCCGATCGGCTTGTCCCGTTCCCGCGGGTGCTGCAGGATCACCACCCGCGTGCGCGGCCGGAACGGACGCAGCCAGCCGCACCAGCAGACCACCGTCGGCCGCCGGCAGCGGGGGCACTCGGAGCGATACGTGGCGTTGGATGCCAGGCCCGGCCACATGGCCGGCGAGTATAGCAGTCGCGCGGCCGTCCGCATTGCGTCGTTCGCGCGGCCCGTCTAGACTTGCTGCACCGCGGCAGGGCGAGGTTCCGCGGCAGGAGGAACCGATGAGGCGAGCGTACATCCGGTCGACGGTCCTGGCGTGCGCGATCTGGCTGGTGGGTTGCGGAGACGACGACTCCGGCACGGACGTCGTCGACACCGCGGGCGATGTCGACACGGGCGGCGAGGTCGCGGCGGACGCGGACGCGGACGCCGATGCGGACGCGGATGCCGATGCGGACGCGGATGCCGACGCCGACGCGGACGCGGACGGCGACGAGGACACGGTGGTGCCCCCCGCCGGCCGGGTGATCGACCACAACTGCACCGACCTCGGCCGGATCCCGGAAGCGGCGATCAACGAGGCGAAGTCGGCGCTGCACGTCGTGTACCAGCACACCTCGCACGGCAGCCAGCTGATCACCGGCCTGAGCGCGCTGATGGCGTTCCCCGAGCTGCCGGCCGGGCGTTACCGCTGGAGCGACGACGGCTCGGATTCCACGGCGCTGGACCTCGACGACTACGGCATCCCCGCCGACGCCCCGGACCTCAGCCAGGGCGACTGGGTCGACGGAGCCGGCGACACGCCGTGGGTCGTCGGCACCCGCGCGCTGCTCGACGACCCGGCCAACGCGCACGTCAACGTGGTGCTGTGGTCCTGGTGCAGCATCAACGGCCACGACGCCCAGCGCTACGTCGACAACATGGAGAAGCTGGTCGGCGAGTACCCCGACGTGACCTTCGTCTTCATGACCGGGCATGCGGAGGGGGACGGCGAGGATCTGACCGAGAACGGCGTCCACTACAACAACGAGCTGATCCGCCGGCATTGCCGGGAGAACGACCGCTGGCTGTTCGACTTCGCCGACATCGAGGCCTACGATCCGGACGGCACGTACTTCTGGGACCGCGCGATGACCGACAACCTGAGCTACGACGCCGGCAACTGGGCCGTGGAGTGGATTGCCGCCAACTCCGACTCTGAACTGGCTCGACTCACGACCGGCGCCGGGGTCGACGGCTACGACGGTTGCAGCGGCTGCGCCCACTCCGATTCGCCCGCCGAAGCCAATCTCAACTGCGTGCTCAAGGGCCGCGCCGCCTGGTGGCTGTTCGCGCGGCTGGCCGGCTGGGGCGGCGTGTAGCGCTCCCCGGAGCGCGGGGCGATGCCGGTCGCGAGCCGTCTCGCCGGTTGCGTGGCGTGCGCCGCCCTGGTCGGCGGCTGTCCGGCGGCGCGGTCGACGACGCCGGGTCCGGCCGGAGGGATGGACGTGACCCCGGAACGCGGGCTTCCGGTCGCCGTGATCGCGCATCGCGGCGCCAGCGCGCAGGCCCCCGAGAACACCCTGGCGGCGTTCCGGGCGGCCCGCGAGCAGCAGGCCGACTGGTTCGAGCTGGACTGCACGCTGTCGGCCGACGGCGCGGTCGTCGTGATCCACGACGACACGCTGGACCGTACGACGTCGGGCAACGGACCGGTGGAGGCGCTGACCCTCGCCGAGTTGCAGCGGCTGGATGCCGGCGGCTGGTTCGACCCCGCCTTCGCGGGCGAGCCGCTGCCCGCGCTGGCGGACGCGCTGGCGGTGGGGGACGACGCCACCGGCGTCTACGTGGAGCTCAAGCGCTACCGCGGCGACGAGGCGCTCGAGGCCGAGCTGCAGGCGCTGCTCGCGGCCGGGCGGACGCTGCCCGACCCGGCGCTGTCGGCGGCGTTGCTCGAGCGGATCGCTTCGAGCGGCACGCGCAACCTCGAGCTGACACGGGCGGTGCTGTCCGACTTGCGGGCGCGGGAACGGCCCGGACGGGTCGTCGTGCAGTCGTTCTCTCCGGTGGTCTGCGCGTCGGCGACGCTCGAGGCGCCGGAGCTGCGGGTCGAGCTGCTGGCCCGCGTGCCGGTGGACGACGAGCCCGCGTGGCGGGCCGCGCTCCGCTGGGTGGTGGCCCTGGACCTCGCGGGGCTCAATCTCGACGCGGCGGGCGTGACGCCGGAGCGGGTGGCGGAGCTGCACGCCCTGGGTCGCACCGTCGCGGTCTGGACCGTCGATGAGCCGGCGGAACTGGAGCGCGTCGTGGCGGCCGGGGTCGATGCGGTGATCACCAACCGCCCGGGCGCCGTGCGGGAGTGGCTGACGGAACGGCACTGAAGGCAGCGCCGGCCGGGCGGCCCCGCCGAGCGCCTCGCATCGTTCGGACACGGCCGCGCCGCCGCCGCCGCGACCTGGGCGGGCCCGGGGC
>CAZMRP010000613.1:0-3706 GCA_964568275.1 uncultured Myxococcales bacterium | reverse complement strand
TGCCGCAGTTCTTCCTGATCGCGCGGCAGGCGATGACCGACATGCCGTTCGTGGCCCCGCTGACCATCGGGCTGTGCTTCCTGGCCCTGGCGCTCGGGGAGCGCGACGACCGCCCGGCGGTGGGGGTGTCGCTGTTCCGCGGCCGGCTGCGCGTGTCGTCCTACCACCTGCTGCTGGCGGCGATCACGATGGTCGCGCTGCCGCAGGCGCTGACGGTGCTCACGCACAACAAGGCGCGCACGCTGGCGGTGTTCAAGGCCAACGCGCCGGCCTACGAGGCGGCGCGGGTCGACCGCGACCCGATGATCACCAACGACGTGCTGCTGTGGGGCTCGCTGGGCCAGGCCGAGGACGGCAACGACCATTGCGTGGACCTCGACTGTTCGCGACAACCCGGCCGGCCGGACGCGGCGCAGGTCAACGACAAGCTGCGGCCCGAGGTGAAGATCGCCTATCCGCTGCCGGCGCCGTTCCGGGGGCGGACGCACCTGGTGTGGGGCCTGGTGTTCGTCGCGCTGTGGGCCGGCGCGCTGGCGATGGTCTCGCGGAAGACCTCGCGGTCCGTCGACGGCCCGACCCAACGGGACGTGTATCTGTACGGGTTCTACCTGGCGGCGGCGGTGGCCACGCTGGCCAAGGGGCTGCTGGGGTTCGCGATCCAACCTGGGTCGGGTCCGACGGTGGATGTCGCCGGGCCATTCGGGCACCGACCGGCCCTCCACCGGGGTTGGTGCTACTCCGGCACGACGTGCAGGTCCGCGTCCATGTAGCCCGCGGCGACGAGGTCGCAGATGACCAGCGAGTCGCCGTACCTGCCGTAGTTGTTGAACGCGATCCAGCGCTCCCAGATCCCGACGCCGTAGTAGGTGTCCAGCGGCATGACGACGCGGATCGCGCCGGTGTCCCGGTCCAGGATCCGCAGCTCGCTGTACTGGTGCGCCCAGTACGGCTCACCGGCGACCTGCGAGTCGTTGTAGACCACCACGTGCCCGTCCACGTCGCCCATCACCTGGCTCCAGGGCTGGTCGAGCAGCACCGCCGTCTCCCCGGTCGTCATGTTCCACGTCTGAAGCCTGTAGTCGTCGCTCTCGCCGACCCGATGGACCCCGGTGATCAGGAGTCCGGTGTCCCGGTCGAACGCCATCCCCGTGATGCCCATCGCGTACGGTGCGAGTTGCTGGGCCCCCGCGCCGGGGTCCGCAAAGTCGAACTTGTAGAGGTAGTTGTCGTTCATGAAGGCCACCCACCGGTGGCCGTCGAAGGTGATCTCCGTGCGACCCGCGGTTCCCGCCAGCGAGTGGTCCAAGCCGTCACTCAGGTCTACATACCGGTACTCGCCGGTCATGCCAGGCGGGGGGGGATCGGGCGCCGACTCGTAGACCACGTAGTCCTCGCCCGCCATCGGAGAGAAGTCCGGGACGGAGTTGTCGGTGATCGGCAGGGCGGAACCACTGGGCAGGGATAGGCGGAAGATCTCCTTGGATTCGTCTACGTATTCCGTTGTCTGAGAGAAGAAGACCACGGAGTCTCCGTGCACGGCCGGTTTCTCCACCATGTCCGGGTAGGTTCGTCGCAGGACCTCGCGGTCCGCACCGCTCGCCAGTTCGCGCACCATCAGAACCGAGTCCGACGGCAAGGAACTGGAGTCGATCGTCCGCCAGACGAACTTGCCATCATCGATGCCGTTGCGACCCGTCCACCCGTTGAAGATGCCGCGCGCCGGAAGCACGAACCGACAACCCGTCGGCAAGATGGAGTCCGCGTCCCAGCCGTCGCCATCATCGGCTTCCTCGACGTCGGCATCCACGTCAGGTCGCACGTCGACGTCGGTCTCGGCATCGATGTCCACGTCGGGCCCGATGTCGGGTGGACCGTCGTCGCGCACGTCGGCGTCCGCGTCGGACGACGTGTCCACCTGGTCGGCGCCATCCTCGGTCTCCGCCGACCCGTCCTCGTGGCCGTTGCTCGAAGGGCAGGCCGTGCCCAGCGGCACCAACACAACCGCAACCAGAAACAGGAACAACCGGCGAAAGACAATCACGCGGAAGTACCGACCGGCAACTCCGGCTTCATCCGAGGTGTTCGTAGCACGGTGCTCTCGGCGCCGCAACGCGACGGCGGCTTCCGGCGCCCCTTCTGGCTGATCGAACTGCGTCATCGCTCCGTGTTCTCCTCCAACCGCCCGATCGCCTCGATGATCAGTTGCTTCTTCCGCGCGAGGCGCTCCTGCTCGGCCGTGCTCGTCGCTGATGCCAGTTCCGCCTCGACTCGAGCGAGCGCCTCCCGTGCCATGTCCAGCGCCGCGGCCGGTTCGGCGACCTGCCGGGCGCCCTCTCGGAGCCGACCCATGCCGGACGAGTCGTCGTCATGGGCCGCCGGGGCGGTGGTCGGCGATGCGGGTCTCTCGTCCGCCGCGTCCGTCGATCGACCGCCTGACCAGCGCAGAACGAGGTACCCGCCGACCAGCACCACGGCAGCGCCGGCCGCGAGGCCGGCGATTCGGTTCCGCGTCCACCGCGGCCGTTGCCCGGTCACCGTCGCCCTCCGCGCCCCTCACCCGAGCCGCCGCCGCGACCGTCACGAGCGGAAGGATCGTCATCGGGCGGTGCGCCGTCACCGCCGTCGCGGCGGTCGTGGCCGGGAGGATCGTCGTCGGACGGTGGGCCGTCATCGTCGTCGCACCGGCCGCGACCGTCGCACCCGCCCGGTCCATCCTCGTCGCCTTCTTCGTCGCTCCACCCGTCGCGACAGGTGCCGTGCGGCCCGCCCGCTCGGTGCCGGTGACGTTCCCCCGGCAGTTCCTTCAGTTCCTGCACGACGATGCCGCTCGCGACACCACGACGCGCCTGGAAATCGTAGCCGTACCGGGCAGAAACCTCCCACTCCGGGCCGTGGACGACGGAGATCCGGACGGGCGTCGCGGGATGGCGGATGTCCACGGCTTCCAGGGCGGCACGACCGTCGCTGAGGAACAGCGTCCGCCCGTGCACCGCCGTGTCCTCGACCCGTCGCGACGCCGCGTAGCTGCCGACGAAGGCCGGCGGTTGGTCGGCGTCCAGGCCGTAGATCCAGACCGTCCGACCCGAGTCCGCGACCAGCAGATGATTGCCGCCGACCGAGACGTCGACGACCCGCGGCAGACACCGACCACCGCCGGCCTCGGCCCGATCGTGTTGCGGCGGAGACAGACCCGGCGGGACGATCTGCGCCGCCCAGGCCAGGTCGGCCGGATCTGCGGCATCCACAACCGCCACGCCGAAGACCCCCGTCCCGACGTAGGCCCGACCTTCACGGACGGCCACCGAGTCGGGCGCGCCGAGCACCCACTCGGTGTCGAGTATCTGGGGCGTTGTCGGGTCGCTCACGTCGACTGACACCAGCCCGCGCTCGAAGTCGGCCACATAGGCAACGCCGTCGACGACCTCCACGTCGACCGCGGCCTCCATCGCCAGCGAGCCGCGTCGCTCCAACGCCGCCCCGCTCCACTCGTAGATGTCGAGCTTGTTCCAGTCGGCGACGTAGACCCGGTTCCCGACGGCGTCGAAGCGCGTCGGACCGGGCACGGCGATGGTCCAGCGGCGGCCTTGCGGCAGCACCGACGTCGCCTCGACGGAGTAGGGAACCCCCGTCGTGGGGGTCGTTCCGGACGGGCCGAACACCACCACCCGGTACTGCTCTCCGGGCAGCAGGGCGACGGTCGCCCGAG
>CAZMRP010000612.1:0-3711 GCA_964568275.1 uncultured Myxococcales bacterium | reverse complement strand
CGCCGAAGACAACCCGTACTGAGGACCATTCGATAGACGCCGTGTGCCGGCGGCTTCCGGTTGACACCCCGGGAGCCGTTGGCTAGCGTCGGTCGCGCTCGAGCCTCGGGGGACACGACCAACTCAGGGGGGCTGGAGGTGACCGCGATGGCAGACCTCAAGCCGAAGTCGATCGAGTCCGCCAAGCTGATGAAGAAGATCATGGCGGACCATTTCCTGGAGGCCGACGCGGCCTCGAAGGACCCCACGCGGCGTGTCGCCTGGTGCACGAGCGTCGGCCCGGCGGAGCTGCTGAACGCGCTGGGATTCGTGGTCTACTTCCCGGAGAACCACGCGGCGATGTTGGGGGCGACGCGGCAGGCGACGGACTACATCCCGGCGGCGAACGCGATCGGCTATTCCCCGGACATCTGTTCGTACCTGACGGCGGACGTCGGTGCGTTCCTCAAGGGCAAGACGCCGCTGCAGGACGCCTACAAGCTGGAGGGGGTGCCGCAGCCCGACGTGCTGGTCTACAACACCAACCAGTGCCGGGACGTGAAGGACTGGTTCTCGTGGTACGGCCGGCACTGGGGGGTCCCGGTGTTGGGGATCGAGTCGTTCCGCGGGGTGGGGGCGGTGACGCGCGAGCACATCGATTCGATTGCCGGGCAGCTCAAGGCGATCACGCCGAAGCTGGAGGCGATTGCGGGCCGCAAGCTCGACATCGACCGGTTCCGCGAGGTGGTCCAGGAATCGCGCGAGACGAGCCGGCTGTGGCGGGAGACGCTGGAGACGGCGACGCATCGTCCGAGTCCGCTGACGTTCTTCGACGGGACGATCCACATGGGTCCGGCGGTGGTGTTGCGCGGGTTGCCGGTGGCGAACGAGTACTACCGGACGCTGCTTCGGGAGTTGTCGGGGCGCATCGAGAGCGGGGTGGCGGCGGTGGACGGCGAGCGGCACCGGTTGTACTGGGACGGGATGCCGGTCTGGGGCCGGCTGCGGGAGATGGCGGTGCAGTTCCTGGGTCTCCGGACCTGCGTCGTCGCCTCGACCTACTGTTCCTCGTGGATTTTCGACGCGCTGGACCCGGCGGAGCCGTACGAGTCGATGGCGCGGGCGTACACCGAGCTGTTCATCGTGCGGGACGACGAGTACAAGCAGCAGTACATCCGGAGGATGAGCGAGCAGTTCCACTGCGACGGGATCATCTGGCACGACGCGAAGACGTGTCCGAACAACTCGAACAACCGCTACGGCATGCCGGAGCGGCTGGCCAAGGAGTTGGGGATCCCGTTCGTGTCGTTCAACGGGGATCTCAACGACCTGCGGTGTCTGTCGGACGAGCAGGTGAAGACGCAGTTCGAGGCGTTCGTGGAGCAGTTGGGGGCGTGACACCGGCGGCCGCAGCCTTCCGGGGGCGGCGGAGACGAGGCAGGGGATGACCGAACCGCTGTTTGCCGGAGTCGACGTCGGCTCGGCCACGACCAAGGCGGTGCTGGTGGACGTGCGTGGTCGTCCGCGGGCGCGGGACGTGCGCCGTTCGGGGGCGGACCTGCGGGCGGCGGCGGAGGGGGCGTTGTCGGCGGCGCTGGCGGCGGCGGGCGCGGAGCGCGGGCGGGTCGCGCGGCTGTTCGCCACCGGTTTCGGCCGTTCGGTGGTGGCGGGGGCGAACGAGACGCGGACGGAGATTGCGTGTCACGCGCGCGGGGCGTGGTTCCACGTGCGGCGGGCGATCACGGTGATCGACGTGGGGGGTCAGGACAACAAGGTGATCCAGCTGGCGGCGGACGGTCGGCAGCTCGGGTTCCGGATGAACCGCAAGTGCGCGGCCGGGACGGGGGCGTTCCTGGAGGAGATCGCGCATCGGCTGGGGGTGGACCTCGGCGAGTTGGAGCGGCAGGCGCGGACGGCGGAGCGGCGCGACGTGCGGATCGGCAGCTACTGCACGGTGTTCGCGGCGACGGAGGTGTTGTCGCGGATCCGGGAGGGGGCGACGTTGCCGGAGCTGGCGTACGCGGCGTTCGAGTCGGTGGCGCAGCGGGTGTTGGAGACGGGCCGGGCGGGTGCGGACGACGAGGTGGTATTGACGGGCGGGGTGGCGGAGCACTGTCCGATCCTGGCGGAGATCCTGGGTCGCAAGCTCGGCCGGGCGTTGGTGGTGCCGCCCGAGGCGCAATCGATCGGGGCGTTCGGTGCGGCGCTGTTCGCGTGGGAATCGAGGCCCGCCGGCGGGGCGGGCGCGGGAGCGTGATGCGATGTCGAACCTGGAGATGTTCTTCCGGCCGAAGTCGATCGCGGTGATCGGCGCGTCGAACAAGCCGCTGACGATTCCGTTCCGCATCATCCAGAACCTGGTCGACTACGGGTTCAAGGGACCGATCTACCCGGTGCATCCGAAGGAGCCGTTCGTCAAGAACTTCCCGGCGTACAAGTCGGTGACGGACGTCCCGGGTCCGGTGGACCTGGCGCACATCATCGTGCGTCGCGAGCTGGTCCCGGCGACGGTGGAGCAGTGCGCGCAGAAGGGGGTCCGTGGGGTGGTGGTGAACACCTCGGGGTTTTCGGAGACGGGCCCCGAGGGCAAGGCGCTGGAGGACCGGCTGCGGGACCTGGGGCGCACGCTCGGGGTGCGGATCTTCGGGCCGAACTGCCAGGGGATGATGAACACCGACCCCGAGGTTTCGCTGTATTCGAACTTCACCTTCGCGCGGATCAAGCCCGGTCACATTTCGATCCTGGCGCAGGGCGGCGGGGTGGCCGAGGTGCTCAACTCGTACTTGTGCGAGTCGGGCATCGGCATCCGGATGTACGCCAGCAACGGCAACGCCTGCGACGTATCGATCCCGGAGATCCTGGCCTACTGGAACGACGACCCGGGGACGCGGGTGATCGTGCTGCACGTCGAGGGATTCGCGGACCCCAAGGAGTTCCTGGAGGTCGTCTCGCGGATCGACAAGCCGATCCTGGCGATGAAGTCGGGGACGAGTCCGGAGGGGGCGCGGGCGGTGGCCTCGCACACCGGCCGGCTGATGGCGGAGGACACGCTGACGGACGTGTTGTTCGACGAGTGCAACATCGTCCGGTTCCGCACGTCGCAGGAGCTGTGCGAGGCGGCGGTGGCGCTGGCGTCGCAGCCGCTGCCGCGGGGGCGGCGGCTGGGGATCGTGACGAACGCGGGCTCGCCGGCGATCCTGGCGACGGACGAGGGTGTGGCGCAGGGGCTGGTGATCCGGGACCCGTCGGAGGCGACGCAGGCGAAGCTGCGCGAGAAGCTGTTTGCAACGTCGAGCGTGCACAACCCGGTGGACATGATGGCGACGGCGACGCCGGAGAACTGGGCGACGGCGGTGGAGGCGCTGCTCGAGGACGGCTCGTACGACATGGTGTTGGCGAGTTTCATCACGCCGATCTTCGTGGACTGTGCGGGGGTGGCGCGGGAGCTGGTGCGGGTGCACGAGCGGCACCCGGCGTTGCCGTTCCTGGTGTGTCTGATGACCAACCCGCTGTGGGACGAGACGCGGAGGATCCTCGAGGCGGGCGGTTTGCCGACGTACTACTTCCCCGAGGCGGCGGCGCGGGTGGCCGCGGCGCTCGGCCGGGTGGCGGAGCTGAAGGCGCGACCGGCGGGGGCGTTCCCGGAGCTGCGGGTCGACCGGGCGGCGGCGACGAAGCTGCTGGCGGCGGCGCCGGCGGGGTTCCTGCCGGGCGACCAGGCGGCGGCGCTGC
>CAZMRP010000611.1:0-3713 GCA_964568275.1 uncultured Myxococcales bacterium | reverse complement strand
CGGAGCGGATCCTCGTCGTGACCGGGGAGCGGTTGGTGGACGCCGTGGCGGCGCAGCTGCCCGGCCTGCCGCGGGCGCAGCTGTTGGCCGAGCCGACGCCGCGGTCGACGGCGCCGTGCATCGCCTGGGCCGCGGCGCGGGTCCGGCGCGAGTTCGGCGACGTACCGCTGGCCGCCGTGCCGTCGGACCAGCTGATCGAGGGCGAGGCGGCGTACGGCGCGGCGTTCGCCCGGGCGGCGTCGCTGGCGCGCGAGGGGTGGATCGTCACCTTCGGCATCCCGCCCGCGCACCCGGAGACCGGCTTCGGCTACGTGCAGGCCGGGACCGCGCTCGGCGACGACGCCTACGCCGTCGCGCGGTTCCTCGAGAAGCCGGACCGCCCGCAGGCCGAAGCGTTGCTGGCGGCCGGCGGCGTCTACTGGAACAGCGGGATGTTCGTCTTCCCCGCCGGCCGGATGCTCGACGAGCTGCGCACGCGCCTGCCCGAGACGGGGCGCTTCGCCGACGCGGTGGTCGCGGCGGACGCGGCCGGCGAGGCGCGACTGGTCGCCGAGCGGTTCGCGGCGTGCGAGGCCACGTCGATCGACTACGGCGTGATGGAGCGGGCCGAGCGGGTGGCGGTGGTGCGGGCGGGCTTCGCCTGGTCCGACGTCGGTTCCTGGGATGCGGTGGCCGAGCGGGCGGGAACGGGTGTCCCGGACGGCGGGCCGCTGGTGTTCCTCAAGGACGCGCCGCAGGCCTACGTGCGCGCCGAGGCCGCGGCGCGGAAGATCGTGGCCGTGGTGGGCGTCGGGGACGTGATCGTGGTGGATACCGACGATGCGCTGCTCGTCTGCCGGCGCGGGGCGTCGCAGGACGTGCGGGCGGTGGTCGACGAGCTGAAGGCCCGGGGGCTTCGGGACCTGCTGTAGCGAGGGAGCCCAGCATGAACCCCAACATCTTTCGCGAGTACGACATCCGGGGGATCGTCGAGCGGGACCTGCCGCCCGACACCGTCCGGACGCTCGGGCGCGCCTTCGGCAGCCTGGCGGCGGCCCGGGGCGGCCGGACCTGCGCGGTGGGACGGGACTGCCGGTTGTCGTCGCCGCGGCTGGCCGCGGACTTCACCGAGGGGCTGCTCGCGGCCGGCCTCGAGGTGCTCGACGTGGGCATGGTGCCGACGCCGCTGCTGTACTTCGCCGTGCAGCACCTCCGGGCCGACGCCGGCGCGATGATCACCGGCAGCCACAATCCGCCCGAGTACAACGGCTTCAAGCTCCAGCTGGGGACCGACTCGCTGCACGGCGCCGGGATCCAGGAGCTGCGCGAGCGCGTCGGGCGCGGCGACTTCGTCTCCGGGAGCGGCGCGCGGCGCGAACTGGACGTCGTCGCGCCCTACGTCGACCACGTCCGGGGCAACATCCGGCTCGCGCGCCGGGGGCTGCGGGTGGTGGTCGATGCAGGCAACGGCGTCGCCGGCCGCGTGGCGCTCCCGCTGATGCAGGCGCTCGGGCTGTCCCCGATCGGACTGTACTGCGAACCGGACGGGACGTTCCCCAACCACCACCCGGACCCCACGATTCCGGCGAACCTCGAGGACCTGATCGCGCGGGTCAAGGCGGAGCAGGCCGAGCTGGGGGTGGCCTACGACGGCGACGGCGACCGGCTGGGCGCCGTGGACGAGGCGGGGCGCATCATCTACGGCGACAAGCTGCTGCTGTTGCTGGCGCGGCAGGTGCTGCTCGAGCAGCCCGGGGCGACGGTGATCGCCGAGGTCAAGTGCTCGCAGACGTTGTTCGACGACGTGCGGAAGCGCGGCGGCCGTCCGATCCTCTGGCGCACCGGCCACTCGCTGATCAAGGCCAAGATGAAGGAGGAGGGCGCAGCGCTGGCGGGCGAGATGAGCGGCCACCTGTTCTTCGCCCATCGGTACCTCGGCTTCGACGACGCGATCTACGCCTCGCTGCGCCTGCTCGAGATCGTCGCCGCCGCGAACCGGCCGGTGTCCGCGCTGCTGGCCGACGTGCCGCGGACGGTGACCACGCCCGAGATCCGGGTCGATTGCCCGGACGAGGCGAAGTTCGAGGTGGTGCGGCGGGTGCAGGAGGCGTATCGCGGGCGGTCGGACGTGTCGCTGATCGACATCGATGGGGCCCGCGTGCACTTCCCGAACGGCTGGGGCCTGGTCCGCGCCTCGAACACCCAGCCGGTGCTCGTGCTGCGCTTCGAGGCGGACTCGGAGCGCAACCTGCAGGCGATCCGGGACGACCTGGAGCGGACCATCGCCCGGGCGCAGCGCGGGGAACCGGCCGCGGGAGGTTGTGTCTGAGGCCCCGTGGGTTATGCTGAAGCCCGGGAGGCCGCCCGGCGCGGCCCACCGGGGATGGAAACGGGCGTGAAGACTCGCGGTCGATTCCGGTGGCGATGGCTCGGCACGGCGTTGCTCGCGCTGCTGCCGCTCCTGTCGCCGGAGGAACGGGCGGACGTGGCGTTGTCCACGTTCGTCGACGAGTCGCCGCCGATCGTGGTCCGCGTGGCGCCCGAGTCGCCGCCGGCGACGGCCGCGGGGCCCTCGTCCCGCCCGGGAGCGCTCGACGGGTTCGTCGTCGTGCGCACCGAGCGGTTCGTCGTGCGGGCGGAGCCGGAGCTGACGGAGTACGCCGGGCGGTTGGCGGTGGAGGCCGAGCGCGGCATCGACATCCTGCAGCAGCAGCTCGGGCCGGCTCCCGGGGCGACCGTCGAGCTGCGGGTCGTGTCCAACGCGCGGGAGCTGGCGGCCGTCGCTCCTCCGGACTCGCCCCCGCCCGGTTGGGCCACCGGGGTGACCTACGCCGATCACGACCTGATCGTGCTCTCGCTGACCAGCCCGCGCACCGGGCGGTTCATTCCGCTGTTCGCGGTGCTGCGCCACGAGCTGGCGCACCTGGTGGTCGACCGGATCACCGGCAGCCGGTCGATCCCGCGCTGGTTCGACGAGGGGATCGCGCTGTGGGCCGCCGGCGACGACTACGCCGGCCGGCAGGAGGAGCTGGTCAACGCCGCGATGCGCGACCAGCTGCTGCCGTTGCAGGCCATCGAGCGCGGCTATCCGTCGGACCCCGAGCAGGTGCCGCTGGCCTACGCCCAGAGCCTCGACGTGGTGTCGTACCTGGTGGACCGGCACGGCCGGGCCGCGTTGCGGCAGGTGCTGCGCGAGGTCGGCGAGGGGAAGCCGTTCCGCCAGGCGTTCCTCGACTCCTTCGGCACCACCGTGGCGCGGCTCGAGGAGCAGTGGCGGCAGGACATCCGCGTCTGGTACCGCTGGCTGCCGGCGCTGGTGAGCGGGACGACGCTGTGGGCGCTGATCTCGTTCCTGCTGGCCTGGGCCTACCTGCGACAGCGCCGCCGCCGCCAGGCGCTGTACGCCGAGTGGGACCGCGAGGAGGCCGCCGCCGAGCGGGCCGCGGCGCCGGCGGAGTCGACGGCCTGGCCCGATGCGAAGCCCAAGCCGTGGGGCGGGATCCGCCTGCCGCCCGGCCAGGCTCCGTCGGGGAAGAGCGAGGCGGACAAGGGCCGGATCGTGTACCACGACGGTCGCTACCACACGCTGCACTAGCGGGGAGGCGGAGGCCGGGATGAGGGCGCCGGCGCCCGGGGGAGAGATGCACGACGTGCTGGTGCTCGGCGCCGGGCTCGCGGGCGCCGCGGCGGCCCTGCGCCTGCGCGAGGCCGGGCGGAGCGTGCTCGTGCTGGCC
>CAZMRP010000610.1:0-3717 GCA_964568275.1 uncultured Myxococcales bacterium | reverse complement strand
CGGAGCTGGAGACCCGCCTGCGCTCCGGCGGGCGGCTCGACGTGGCGGCCGCGGCGGCGACCGGCGTCCCGCGCCTGGCGGCGCCGGGCGAGCTGGTCGTCGACCGCGAGGCGACGCTGGCGCTGGACGTCGAGAACGTCGGCGCTGCCGGGAGCGCGACCCTCGTGCTGTACCACGGGCCGGAGGTCGAGCTGTTCGCCGAGGGCGGTTGGACGGCCACGCCGTTCGGCGCGGCGGACGAGCTGGACCTTCCGGATGCGGGCCGCGTGGTCGCCGGCGCGGCGGGGACGCTGGTCCGGGGGGAGCTGGCGGCGCACGCGACGCCGGCGCTGCCGCTTCGCGCGGTCGGCCGGTCGGTCGGGACCACGACCGCCTCGGTGCGCCTGTCGCTGTCGTCGGCGGGGGCGAGCTACCTCAACGCCCCGTACGACGCGGGAACCGCGGACCCGACCGGCTTCCTGGCGTACGGATTCGCGATCCGCGTCACGGCCGCGGCGACGGTCGATCCCGAGGTCGGTCCGGACGGCGGCGAGGACGGCGGAGCGCCGGACGACGGCGACGGCGTCGACGGCGACACGGCGAGCGACGTCGGCGGCGACGGGTCGGGCGCGGAAGTTCCGGCCGACGCGGACGCCGACCTCGACGCTGCGCCGGACGGGCCGGCGAGCGACGACGGTGGGGGAGGCTGCGGGTGCCGGGCGGCGCGGCGGTCGACGCTTCCGGGTGTCGGCTTCCTGTGCGGAGCGGTCGCGGCGGGCTTGGGCTTCGTCTGCCGCGCCCGCCGCGGCGCTCAGCGCGCGAACAGCTCGTCGCGGCGGGCGAGGATCTGCGCGCAGGTCGTCGACGGCTCGATGCGCGTCGTGCGGAAGTAGCTCGAGCTCGGGTCGTCGTCGGCGCGGCCGACCGGCAGGTTGGTCAACAGCGGGCTGGTGGCCTCGAGCACGGTCCGTTCCTCGCCCCACTGGATCGTGCCGTCGATGCGGTCGCCGCCGCCGGCGACGCCGCGCAGCGTGAGCCAGCTGCGGACGACCATGTAGATCGCGCCGCTCACGGCCCCGCTGAGGGTCAGCGTCACGCCGGGGTGTCCGTCGTCCTCCGCGTCGGTCACCCGCTCGTCGGTCGCCTCCGTCGGCAGGGCGTCGTGCGCCGGGTCGGCCAGGTTCGCGCCGAACACCAGGTGGTGGCGCGCCTGGAAGAACTTCAGCTCGCCGTCTTCCTCGCGCAGCGTCGCGCGCCCGCGCAGGCCCCCCTGCCGGTGGACGGCGGAGAGGGGGAACTCCGTGCGCAGCAGCGAGGTGCCGGTGTCGTGCGTCAGCTCGCAGGCCTCTGCGGCGATGGACAACGCACGGCCCTCGGCGGTCATCGTCATCCGCAGGACCCAGGTGTTGGAGACCTTCATCTCGCCGAGCAGCGGGAAGTTGACCCGCAGGGTCTGGACGCGGAGCTGGGCCCAGCTGCCGGCGTAGTCGGCCGCCGACACGTTCGTCCCGGTGCCGGCGGTCGCCTCGCCGGTCGCCACGGCGGTGGTGGCCGGCAGCGCGAGTCCGGTGGCGAGCAGGGCGAGTCCGACGTGCCGCATCGGAGGCTCCTTCCGGCGACCCGGCGCGGGCCGTCCATCCCGAGGATAGCGCGGATCCGGCGCTCGCGACAGCGCCGCGTCGGGGCCGGCTCGGTTCGTGCGCCCGTCAGCGCGCGCGGGCCGGCGGCCGTTCCGCGGAGCCGGCGCGGGGCGAGACCGCGTGCAGCTCGAGCTGCGGGTTCTCGCGGGCGAAGTAGTCGACCAGCCATTGGGTCTCGAACAGCAGCACGGGCCGGCCCAGGTCGTCCTGGGCCAGTTGGATGTCGGGCCCGAGGTACAGGTTGCGGAGCTGTTCGGGCGTCGTCGCCGGCCCGAGCCACCGGATGCGCGTGAAGGAGGCGGGCTCGAGCACCGGTTGCGCGCCGTACTCCTGCTGCAGCCGGTGCACCACGACGTCGAACTGCAGCTGCCCCACGGCGCCGAGCAGCACCGACGCGGCGCCGCCGTGGCGGGAGGTGAAGCACTGGATCACCCCCTCCTCGGCGAGCTGCGCCAGGCCGGCCTGCAGTTGCTTCTGCCGTTCGCCGCCCTGGTTGCGGATGTACGCGAACACCTCCGGCGGGAAGCGGGGAATCTCGTCGTAGCGGATCGAGGGATCGGTGGTCAGCGTGTCGCCGATCCGGAACGCCCGGTGCGCCACGAGGCCGACGATGTCGCCCGGGTAGGCGCAGTCCACCGACTCCCGCTGCTGGCCGAACAGCTTCTGCGGATAGGACAGCCGGACCGGCCGGCCCGAGAGCGGGTCGGTGACGACCATGTCCTTGCGGAAGACCCCCGAGCAGACGCGCACGAAGCTCAGGCGGTCCCGGTGGCGCGGGTCCATGTTGGCCTGCACCTTGAAGACCAGCCCGGAGAAGTCGGGGCGCTCGGGCGGCACGAGCGTGTCGCCCGAGCGACGCGGCTGGGGTCGCGCCCCGTGCTCGACGAAGTAGTCCAGCAGCAGCTGGACGCCGAAGTTGGTCAGCGCGCTGCCGAACAGCACCGGCGTGATCGTGCCGTTCGCGACGCGCGCCTCGTCGAACGTCTCGCCGGCCCCGTCGAGCATCTCCACTTCCTCGAGCCACGCGTCGTAGGCCGCGCCGGGGAGCAGCCGGCGGAGCTCCGGGTCGTGGACGCCGCTGGTCCGTTCGGGGACGCGGTGCGCGCCGTGGGCCGTCCGTTCGAACAGGTGCAGGTTCCGCGACAGCCGGTCGTAGACGCCGCGGAAGTCCTGGCCGCTGCCGAGCGGCCAGGTCACCGGCGCCGCGCCGATGCCGAGGACCTCCTCCAACTCGCCCAGCAGCGCCAGCGGGTCCCGGGCGGGGCGGTCGAGCTTGTTGACGAAGGTGAAGATCGGGATGCCCCGCAGCCGGCAGATCTCGAACAGCTTCCGCGTCCGCTCCTCGATGCCCTTGGCGCCGTCGATCACCATCACCGCGCTGTCGACGGCGGCCAGGACGCGGTAGGTGTCCTCGCTGAAGTCGCGGTGGCCCGGGGTGTCGAGCAGGTTGACCACGCAGCCGCCGTACTCGAACTGCAGCACCGTGGAGGAGATCGAGATGCCGCGCTCGCGCTCCAACTCCATCCAGTCCGAGGTGGTGTTGCGCTGGTCGCGGCGGGCGCGCACCGAGCCGGCGAGGTGGATCGCTCCGCCGTAGAGCAGCAGCTTCTCGGTGAGCGTGGTCTTGCCCGCGTCCGGATGCGAGATGATGGCAAAGGTACGGCGACGGGCGATTTCGTGGGCAAGCTTGGACACGGGGGGCCTGAACGGGAAGGGGCGGGCTGCGGGCGCGCGATTATACGGCGTCGGACGCCGCGACCGGGGTAGGCGTCAGGCGGCTGCTTCGACGTGCTCGACCATGAGTTGTACGCTCTGCGTGCCGTTCCATTCGTTGATGTCGACGCGGAACGCGGCGCGGATGCGGTCGGGCACCGTCGGCGGACCATTGAAGAAGATCGCGTCGAAGCGCTGTGCCCCCTTGCGCAGCTTGAGCTTGAGGTGGCGCTCCTTGAGCACGCGTTGTGCGAGCACCTCGAACTCGTCGGAAAAGAGTGGGGCCGGGAACGCCTGGCCCCAGACCTCCTGCTGCATCAGGCGCACGGATTCCAGGGAGTAGTAGCCGGTCTCGAGCGGGCCGTCGGTTTCGAGCGTGCGCGAC
>CAZMRP010000609.1:0-3731 GCA_964568275.1 uncultured Myxococcales bacterium | reverse complement strand
AGGCCGGCCGCTGCGGCGCTCCAGGCCGTGAGCAGGATCCACATCGCGGTCCCGTGCAGGACCGGTGCCGGCAACTCGGTCATCGCTGCGTTCCCCGGCCGGAGCCGCCGCCGCGCCCGCGGCGACGTCGGCCGCCGCGGCGATGCTACCGCGTTCCGCGACCGGGAAGCGATGGGCGGCGACGACGGCAATCCAACCCGCGCCCGCGGCGCACGGAGGCCCGCACGGGGACTTCACGGCACGCCGAAGGTCTGCCAGGATGGCGGCATGTACGAACAGAAGGCGTTGCACGTCGATCTGGGGACGGGGTTCTACCGGGTGGAGCGGATCCGCGACCCGGCGGTGCTGGGACCGATCGACTTCGGCTTCCGCGAGTGGCAGCGCTCGCGGGCGCTGTGCTTCGGCGGCGGGGCGTTCATGGGCTCGGTGCTGCCCGGCTCCAACCGGTTGATGTTCACGGGCGAATCGCCGTGCTGGGGCGGGTTCTACGTGTCGACGATGGGCGGCGCGGCGCTGGCCTTCGAGCACGTCGGCCTGAACTACGTGGCGCTCACCGGGCGCGCCGCCGTGCCGTCGGCGTTGATCCTGCGCCGCGAGGGGCAGGAGGAGGTGGAGCTCGAGATCGTGCCCGTGGAACCGGCGGCCCTGCGGCTGCGCTGCGACGAGGCGGAGCACGACGTCGGCTGGAAGGCGCTCGAGCGGCGCCTGTGGGAGCGTTGGGCGCCGACGTTCTCGCACCCGCCGCGGGTGCTGGCGGTGGGGCCGGCGGCGCTGACCACCGACTGCGGCGCGATCGGCTCGTCCAAGATCGACTCGAAGGGGCCGACCTCCGTCGAATGCTGGGCCGGCCGGGGCGGGCTGGGCAGCCGGATGGCGCGCGAGCACAACCTGCTGGCCGTGGTGTTCGGCGGCTCGCACGTCGACCGCGACCTGGACGACCGCAAGCTGGCCGACCGGTACTTCGAGCAGCGCTACAAGATGCGGATGGTGCTCAAGGACGCCGAGGCGACCCGCAAGTACCGCTACGACCCGGAGCTGAAGACCGGCGGGACCTTCGGGGTCAACTTCACCAAGCTCAAGGACAGGGTGCTGCACTTCAACTACCGCTCGGTGGAGTGGCCGAAGGAGCGCCGGGCGGCGGTGCACGCCGAGCTGATCGCGGCGCACTACCTGCAGCAGTTCAACGAGGAGACGATCGAGCGGAAGCAGTTCTCGCACTGCGGCGAGCCGTGCCCGGCGGTGTGCAAGAAGATGAACGGCCCGTACAAGAAGGACTACGAGCCGTACCAGGCGTTCGGGCCGCTGTGCGGGATCTACGACCAGCGGGCGGCCGAGCGCGCCGTGGGGCTCGCCGACCGGATGGGTTTCGACGCGATCTCCGCGGGCGGCGTCGTGGCCTGGCTGCTCGAGCTGCTCGACGCCGGGCTCGTGGAGCCCCGGACCTGGCAGCTGCCGGGACGGCCGAAGTTCTCGCCGGAGGGCTTCCGGGTGGTCGAGGACTCGGAGCACAACGCCGTCCTGGCGACGGCCCTGCTGCAGGGCATCGTCGAGCGGCGTCCGGGGCTCGACCTGTCGCAGGGGGCGCGCGCGCTGGCCGAGCGGCTCGGGGCGCAGGGCGGGCGGGCGCAGGAAGTGCGGGATCGGCTGGTGGTGAACTGCGCCGCCGAGCGGGGCTGGATGGTGCCGAACCAGTACTGGGTGCCGGGGATGTTCTCGCCGATGCCGGTGATGGGGAAGTACTACTCGTACTACGGCGACGACTTCGTGCCGCCGCGGGAGCTGGGACGGCTCAACGCGGACCGGATGGCGGGGGAGCTGACGCTGGACAACCTCGGGTTCTGCCGCTTCCACCGCGAGTGGGCCGAGGAGCTGGTGCCGACGATCTTCCGCGAGTTCTGGGAGCAGGAGGTCGACGTGGCGGCGCACCACCGGGCGCTGGCGCGGCGGATTAACGCCCACAACCGGTCGTCGTTCTACGAATCGGCGCGGGCGGTGGCCGTGCTGCACGGGTTCCTGCGCCGCAAGGCGGAGGAGGGGTCGCCGCGGCCCGAGCTGGCGGCGTGGCTGGCGCGGTTCGACGCCGAGCCGCGCGAGGCGGCCCGCGACTTCTGGTACGAGGTGCGCAAGGGGGTCGACGAGGCGCTGGAGCGGTAGCCGGGCGCGGGCGACCGCCGGCCCCGACGTGCCCGGAATTTGTGGCCCGCCCGGTCCCGGCATAGCATCGACCGTCGATGGGCTACTCCAGCTGCCCGAAGTGCGGATACCCGGAGCCGTTCGACGACGAATGCCCCAAGTGCGGGGTCTACGTCTCGAAGTACATCGCGGTCCAGGAGCGGCTCTCGTCCGCGGGACCGTGGCAGGGCGCCGCCGCGCCGCAGGCCCTGCGACCGAAGACCGTGCCGCCGCCCGGCGCCTTCCCCGCGGGACCGCGGCCGCCGACCGAGACGAGCCGTGCCGGCACGATCATCTGGTGGGCCGTCGGCCTGCTCCTGCTGGCCGGCGTCGGCTACCTCGTGCTCGTCGACTGGTTCGGGGCCGGCGTCCATTTCCACGTTCCCCCGGGCTGGCGCGAGGTCGATGACCGCCTGACCGAGCAGGCGGGCCAGGGCATGTGCCCGCGCGCGCGGGACAAGACCACCGTCCACGCGTTCTACTCGCTCGACGGCGCAGCCGCCCAGACCGCGATGGGGATCATCGAGCTCGACGAGCTGTTGCCGATGGACGAGTCGACGCTGGCCCAGCTCCGCGGCGGCTTCGAACAGGCCCAGGGCCAAATGCAGGGGGTCAAGCTCGCCCGTGCCGAACGCGTCTCCTACGGCGGCCGCCCGGCCGTGGAGGTCCAGGTCGACCTGGCGATGGGCGGACGGAGCAACTCGGTGCTGCAGCTGATGATGGCCGCCGAGCGCAGCACGCTGGTGTTCGTGCTGATCGCCCCGAGCGACGTGTTCCGCCAGCAAATCGACGCCGTGCACAGGTCGCTGGCGACGCTGCATCCGCTCCCGACGGGCTTGCGCGGAAAGCCCTGGTTCAAGTACTCGCTGCGCTGGCTGTGGGTCCTGGCGGTGGTGGGAACGGCGGCGTTCGGCCTCTCGCGCCTGCGCCGCGGCGGACCCTAGCGGGCCTGCGCCTCGGCCACGTAGTCCTGCAACAGGCCGATCGCACCCGAGATCACGCCGGGCACGTCCGCCCCGGTCTCGGTGCCGAAGAAGAACAGCCGCCGGTCGTCCAGCCGCTGGTACACCAGCCGGTGCTGCGTCCCGTCGGCGACCGCCTCGCACGGCTCGTAGCAGCCCGTCTCCTGGTCGTCCAGGCCGGACGACGCGAGCGCCGCCAGCAGTTCCGCCGCCTGCTCCGCGCCGCCCGGCACCTGCAGCTCCGACTCCGCGCCGGTGGCGAGGTCGACGTGCTTGACGGTCCCGTCGTCCCGGATCACCCAGCGGTCCATCCGCCCGGCAATGCCGCCGGTCTCCTCGAGGACCGCCAACGTGCACTCCGTCACCATCGACGTGTCGAACATGCAGCCCTCGGTCTGCGGCGGAACCGGGCCGTCACAGCAACCCAGCGGCATCAACAGCAGCGCCGCCGCCGGGATCGCGGCCAGGCGTCCGATTCCTTGTGTCTGCTTCTCCATGGGGACCTCCTTGGCGAACATGCCCGGATCGTGAGCAATCGACGTGCCAGACTGATGTGATGTAATTCCAATGCGTTGACCACTCGGCCGTGAACGAAGC
>CAZMRP010000608.1:0-3731 GCA_964568275.1 uncultured Myxococcales bacterium | reverse complement strand
ACCCGGTCCACGAGGACGGCGTCGAGGCGACCGCGCTGCGGCGCGCGGCCGCCGGCCTCCGGCATCTGACCGACGCGCTCTGCTCCGCCCCGGAGCGCTTCGCCGACTGGGACCGGCTGGTCCGCGCGCTGGCGGGCCTCGGACCGGGCTCGACCCCCACCGGCGACGACCTGCTGGTGGGGCTCGCCGCCGCCTCCGGCGTGTTCGCCGCCGCCGGCCGCCTGCCGACCCACGCCCGCGACGGTTTCGTCTCCGCCCTGCAGCGGCTGCCCGCGGACGTCACCAGCCCGATCGGCCGCGAAATGCTGGCCAACGCCGCCGAGGGCTCGTTCCCCGAGCCGCTCCTGGCGCTCGTCGCCTGCTGGCACCAGCCGCGTCTCGGCCCCACCGACATCTGCCGGGCGATGGCCGCCCTGGCCGACGTCGGCGCCCACTCCGGCGCCGACATGCTCGCCGGCGCCCTGGCCGTGGTGCTGCACGCCCCGTGGCCGTCCGCCCCGCCCGCCGCCGGTGCCCCGGCCTGACCCGCGAACACGCCGCCCGGCCTCTTCGACACCCGCCACCGTTGTGCTAGGCTTCGCCTCGTCCCCAAGGAGGGAGGCTCCGATGCCGTGTCTGCGATTGCCGATCCTCGCGTTGCTCCTGGCGCCCTGCCTCGCACTGTCGTGCAGCCTGTCGCTGTTCGGTGACCCCCCGTCCGACGGCGGGAACGCCGACGCCCGGGACGCCGACGCCGAGGTCGCGCCCGACGCTCCGGATGCGGACGCCGAACCCGACGTTCCCGACGCGGACGCCGAGCCCGACGGCGAGGACGACGGCGCCGGCCCGGTGTGCGGCAACGGCGAACTCGAGGACGGCGAGGAGTGCGACGACGGCAACGACATCGACACCGACGCCTGCGTGTCGGGCTGCCTCACGGCGCGCTGCGGCGACGGCCACGTCTACATCGGCCACGAGGCGTGCGACGACGCCGACACCGACGACACCGACGCCTGCCTGCAGACCTGCGTCGAGGCCGCCTGCGGCGACGGCCACCTCCACTCCGGGGTCGAGCAGTGCGACGACGGCAACCTGGCCGGCGACGACGGCTGCGAAAGCGACTGCCGTTTCGGCTGCCAGACGCCCGCCGACTGCGACGACGACGACCCGTGCACCGCGGACCTCTGCGATTCCGTGGGCACCGGCATGGCCTGCCGCCACACGATCAGCGCGGGCCTGCCGTGCGACGACGGCGACCCGTGCACCGACAGCACGACTTGCGACGCCGCGGGGGTCTGCACCGGCGGGACCAACACCTGCGATTGCACCACCACGCCCGAGTGCGCGCCCTACGAGGACGGCAACCCGTGCAACGGCACGCTGATCTGCGAGAGCAACCACTGCGTGGTCGACCCCGAGACCATCGTCACCTGCGATGCGAGCGGCGACGGCTTGTGCGGCGCCAACACCTGCATCGCGGCCACCGGTGTCTGCACCATGTTGTACCTGCCGAACGGGACCGAATGCCGGGCCGCGGCCGGGCCCTGCGACGTGGCGGAGACGTGCAGCGGCAGCTCGGCCGCCTGCCCACGGGACGACTACCGGACCATCTTCACGATCTGCCGCCCGGCCGTCACGGGCGGGTGCGACGTCGCCGAGACCTGCTCCGGAACCGCGGTGGACTGCCCGGCCGACGCCTACCTGCCCGCCGGCACGGTCTGCCGCCCGGCCGCCACGGGCGGCTGCGACGTCGCCGAACTGTGCTCCGGCACGAGCACGACCTGCCCCACCAACGTCTACGCCTCGCCGACGGTCACCTGCCGCGCCTCGTCCGGTCATTGCGACCCGCCCGAGCAGTGCACGGGCTCCCACCCCACCTGCCCGGTGGACGTACACCTGGCCGACGGCGCCTACTGCCGCACGCGGACCGTGCCGTACCAGGAAGGGATCTGCTGCGCCAACACCTGCGAAATCGGCTGGCAGTGCTGTCACACCGGCAACTGCCGCTGCGGGCGCCCCGATCGGACGCAGGAGTGCGGACTGCTCACGACCCGAACGACCTGCCTCGCCTGGCCGGGCTGCTACTGGGATTCGGCCATCAACCGCTGCTTCGGCGGCCAAAGCGCCTGTCCGTTCTTCCCCGACCAGACTCGCTGCACGGCCTCCCCACCGGGCGTGTGCACTTGGAGCAGCTTCGGACCCATCTGCAACACGTCCCACCAGTGCCGGTAGCGCGAGCCGCGCGGCTTGACCCCGGGCCCGGACCGGCTTCTACTCGTTGCATGCAGCGACGAAACTCGGCGGCCCTCGCGGTCTGGTGCTCGATGGTCTTGCTCGCCCTGGTCCCGGCGCCCGCGGACGCGGCGAACGACGCGACGTTCGTCTCGCAGACGGTGCCGGCCACCGTGGTCCGCGGCGCGCCGCTGCCGGTCGAGCTGACCTTCCGCAACGCCGGCGACACCACCTGGTCCCGCGCCACCGGCCACATCCTCGGCTCCGAGAACCCGATGGACAACTCCACCTGGGGCACCAACCGCGTCTGGCTCGCCGAAACCGACACCGTCGCCCCCGGTGCGACCCACACCTTCCGCGCAACGCTCACCGCGCCCGGCGTGGAAGGCACCTACGACTTCCAGTGGCGGATGCTCCAGGACGCCGTCGAGTGGTTCGGCGCGACGTCGACCAACCTGCGGATCGACGTGACGGCGCCGGTGTTCGTCTGCGACGGCACCGAGGTGCTGTGCCTCGACCTGACCTCCGCCGCAGCCGTCACCGCCTCGGGCGGCACCCTCGTCGGCGGCGACTTCACCGCCGCCGGGTTCATGCCGTCCGACCGTGGGGGCATCGATTGGGAGTTCGGCCCGGAATACGACTTCTCGGCCGGCGAGCTGGAGGTGGCCGTGACCGGCCTGCTGCCGATGCCCGGCGGCGAGCTCGAGGGCGGCAAGGTGTCGATCTTCGACTTCTGCGGGCTGGAGCCGGAGGCCAACGAGGGGGTCGGCCTGCAGAAGATGGCCGAGGACTACCGCGACGGTCACATCTTCCGCTACGGGATGGACGACGACGGTCTGGCCGACAACTGGGACTCGGCGATCATCACCGGCCGCGACTTCGGCTGCTACTACTCGATCGACGATCCGACCTGGCAGGCCGGCGAGACCCACAGCTTCCGCGCCAGCTGGAGCACCGCCGGGCTCGAGCTGTGGCTCGATGCGCTGCACTGCACCGACCGCGGCAACGGCGACACCTTCGACCCCGCGTCCAAGGTCTTCACGCTGGCCGCCCGCTGCACGCACTACGCGAACCAGCAGGCGATCGCCCGCTTCACCAACTTCCGACTCTGGGCCCGCGGCACGCGCACCTGCGGCAACGGCGTCCGCGACCCCGGCGAGACCTGCGACGGCGACTGCCCCACCGCCTGCGACGACGGCGACGTCTGCACCGCCGACCTGCTCACCGGCAGCGCCGAGACCTGCGACGCCGCCTGCCGCTTCACCCCGATCCCGATCTGCACCGGCGGCGACGGCTGCTGCCCCGTCGGCTGCACGACCGCCACCGACCCCGACTGCTCGACCTCCGCCGACGGCGGTGCCGACTCCGGGGGCACCGAAGCGCCCGACGGCGACGGCTGCGACTGCGCCCTCGGCCGCGGAGCCGTTTCCCGTCCCACGGCGTGGCTCGCCGCGCTCGCGCTCGTCGCGCTCCGCCGGCGACGCCGACGCCGCTGACGAACGGCCGAGACCACGACGCGC